>NZ_JBSFJV010000072.1:0-39319 GCF_053598235.1 Kitasatospora sp. NPDC001159 | reverse complement strand
GCTGTTGAGTTCTCAAGGAACGGACACTTCCTTCGGACCGCCTTCCAGCGGGCCCTCCGGGCGCTTCGTTCTTTCGTGTTTCCAGCTTATCAGATCTTCTCGGCCGTTCTTACCAGCTTCGTTTTCTCTGAATTCCCACTGGCGGGATTTCCTTCGAACCTCGCTCCGAAGCCTATCAAAGCCTTCGGTGTGCTCAGTCCGCGGGATTTGCTTCATCAGAGAGCGCGCATTTCGTGAAACGCGCTCGCCTCGATTTCGGCGGTGTCGTAGACACTAACGCCCGGGCTTGACCGTTGTCCAGTCAGTCCCAACCGTTCAAACCTACTAGCCCATCCTCACCACGTCAATGGTTTGGCCGGGATGCGAGAAGAGTAGCAGGTCAGGAGCCTGTTGATCGCATCGACTCAGGCCGCGACGGGCTGCAGGTCCGCCCGGTCGGCCGCATCCACGTCGCCGGACTCTCCGCCCTCGGCGGCCCTTCGGCCCAACACCAGGGCGTACAGAAGGAAGGCCACCTCGGCCAGCACGCCGATCGAAATGCGCGCCCAGGTCGGCAGGCCGGACGGGGTCACGAAGGCTTCGAGGACACCGGAGACCGCCAACACGGTCGCCAGGCCCATCGACATCCCGATGATCGAGCGGCCCTGTTCCGCCAGCGCGACGGTCCGGGTGCGCGGGCCGGGGTCGATGACGGTCCAGCCGAGGCGCAGACCGAGGCCGCCGGCCACGAAGACCGCGGTCAGCTCCAGCAGGCCGTGCGGAATGAGCAGACCGAGGAAGACGTCGAGCCGGCCAGCCGAGGCCATCAGTCCGACGCCGATGCCGAGGTTGACCACGTTGGTCCACATCACCCACAGGACCGGAATGCCCAGCGCGATTCCGTACAGCAGGCACTGCACCGCGATCCAGGCGTTGTTCGTCCAGACCTGCGCCGCGAAGGAGCTGGCCGGCCGGTCCGAGTAGTACGCCTCGTACTGACCGCCGGGGCGGGTCATCTCCCGCAGCTGGTCGGGGGCGATGAGGCTGTTGCGGACCTCCGGGTGGGTCGCCATCCACCAGGCGAGCAGCGCGGTGGCGATCATCGACACGACCGCCACCGGCACCCACCAACGGCGGGCGCGGTACAGCGCGGCCGGGAAGCTCACCGTGTAGTAGCGGGCGACGTCCTGCCAGCCGTTGGTGCGGGCGCCGGTCACCGCGCTGCGGGCCCGAGAGACCAGGCCGGTCAGCCGGCTGACCAGGGCCGGGTCGGGCGCAGCCGCCTGGACCTTGGCCAGGTGGCCGGTGGCGCGCTGGTAGAGGGTGACGAGCTCGTCGGCCTCCTCACCGTTGAGGCGGCGCCTGCGGGCGAGGGCGTCCAGCCGGGCCCACTCCCCCTGGTGGGTGGCGACGAAGACGTCCAGGTCCATTCGGCGGCTCCATGGTCGGCGGTGGGCGCGTGGCGCGCGTGCGCGGTCGGGCAGGTGCGTACGGACACGTTCGGCCCAGCATGCCAGGAACCGTTGCCTCCGCAGCCGTCGGGATCTCACTTCCCGTGCGCCCACCGGGCGCCGTATGTTTGCGGCTGCGGATCGGACTGCGGAGAGCGGGTCGTGGGGGGCCGATCCATTCGAACTCCCCCTCCCCGCATGAGCGTGAACGGACAGGTGTCTTGAGCGACCTGGTGACGGGTGAGGCGGTCGTCCTCGACCTGCAGACGGCGAAGCTTCCGAGCAGGGCGCTGGCGATCGTGCTCGACCTGCTCGTCGAGTTCGCCGCCCTGTTCATCGTCTCGCTGGTGCTGAGCGTCGCCCTGATCGACCTCGACGGCGCGGCGGCGGCAGCGACGCTGCTCGGCCTGACGGTGTTCTTCCTGGCCGCCGTGCCGGTGATGGTCGAGACCCTCAGCCACGGGCGCTCGCTCGGCAAGGCCGCGCTCGGCCTGCGGGTGGTCCGCACCGACGGCGGCCCGGTCCGGTTCCGGCACTCGCTGGTGCGCGGGCTGGTCGGCTTCATCGAGCTGATCGCGGTGACCGGTTCCGCGGCCGTGATCACCTCGGCGGTGAACTCGGACGGGAAGCGGCTCGGCGACATCTTCGCCGGGACGGTGGTCGTCCGCGAACGCACCCCGGGCGCGGGCGGGCGGACCACCCCGCTGCCGCCGGTGCACCCGCAGCTGCTCCACGACATGGGCCGCGAGCTGGTCGCGATGGACCTGTCCGCGGTGCCCGAGCCGCTCTGGCTCGCGGTCCGCCAACTGCTCGGCAGGATAGGCCAGTTGGAGCCGTCGGTGGCGTTCCGGATGGCCGCCGGCCTGGCCGAGGACCTGTCCGCCCGGATTGGCCACCCGATACCGCCGGGGCTGCACCCGGTCGCCTACCTGGGCGCGGTGCTCACCGAGCGCCAGCGCCGGGAGTGGATGCGCGCCCAGCAGCGGTTCGCGGCGCAGGCGGCCGTCCAGATGACCGCCCCGCGCCCGGTCACCGTCCCGACGGCCCCCGCGGCTCCGGTGGCACCGGTCGACGGACGGCCCCACCGTGTCCTCGGGATGCCCGCGCCCATGGCGCCCGTCGCCCACGCGCCGGCCCCCGCAGCGCCGGTGCCCCCGGCGGTCCCGTCGCTCGACAGGCCCGCCGTCGCCGACACCGGCTTCGCCCCGCCCGCCTGAACCCGGTCCGGCTACTCCCCTACGTCCCCCACCGGCCAGGCGTTCGGCGGCGATTCCAGCTCCTCCAGCTCGATCCCCTCCGCCGCCAGCACCACGTCCCCCGCCAGGTGCACGACCTGCTGCTCCCCCGTCTCCAGGTCCGCCACCTGGTACCGCTCGACCAGCAGCGGCCCCGAGTCCGTCTCGTGGGTGTCGACGCCCTCCAGCAGCCACCCCTGGTCGAAGGTGCGCGGCGCCAGCACCGGCTCGGTGAACGCCACCAGCCGCACCCGCGCGCTCGCCCCCTCCCGCAGCCGCAGCATCCGGGCGGTGGCGACCAGGAAGCCCGGCGAGCGCCCGGTGAAGCCGTGCGCCCGGTCGTGCCCCTCCACCGCCGACGCGCCGCCCGGGTCCGCCGCGTCGGTACGGACCCAGGCCACCCCGTCCACCGCGCCGCCGCGCACCTGCCAGCCGCCGGCCCGCAGCTCCATCCGCAGTGGCCGGGCCCGCGAGTCCAGCGTGAGGTCGACGCTGCCGATCACCCGGCCGTCCGGCGCGTAGGTCTTGGAGACGTACCGCCACCCGGCCGCCCCGGGCGCGCAGCTGAAGCGCTCCTCGCCGAGCAGCAGGTGGTCGTGGGTGTCGTGCAGCGAGTACCGGCCATTGGGCATGCCCGAAGCCTACGTGCGCGCCCGCATGCAACGTTCCGGGCCGGTGCCCGCATTAAGGAGGCGGACGGTGCGGAGACCGCGCCGCCGCCACGACGAGAGGGGGTGCAGATGGCGAAGCAGACGCGCGACGAGGAGTTCACGGAGTACGTGGCCTCCAGGAGCGGCTGGCTGCGGAAGGTCGCCTATCTGCTGTGCGGGGACTGGCACCGGGCCGACGACCTGGTGCAGGAGACCATCACCAAGCTGTACGTGCACTGGGCGAAGGCGAGCCGCGCGAAGAACGTGGACGGCTACGCCCGCCGGACGCTGGTCAACACGTTCCTCGCCGAGCAGCGCACCTCCTGGTGGCGCCGGACGGTACGGGTCGGCACCGAGCCGGACATCGCGGCCGAGAGCATCGACCTGGACGTCTCGCTCGATCTGCGCCAGGCGCTGGCGGCGCTCCCGCCGCGCCAGCGCGCGACGGTCGTGCTCCGGTACTACTGCGACCTGTCGATCGATCAGGCGGCCGAGGCGCTGAACTGCTCGTCCGGCAACGTGAAGAGCCAGAGCGCGCGCGCCCTGGACACCCTGCGTCGCAGCCTCGTTCTCGTCCCGGCTGTCGCAGAGAGGACGTCATGACCACCACCGACCACCACGAGCTGACCGCCGCCCTGTCGGCCCTGGCCGACGAGCCGGCCCCGCCCGTCGCCTTCGACGTCACCACCTCCATCGCCCGCGGCCGGGCCCGCCTGCACCGCCGGTACCGGGCCACGGCCGGCGCGGTGGCCGTCGTGGCGGCCGCCGCGCTCACGGTCACGATGCTGATGAAGCCCGGCAACACGACACCGGCGGTGCAGACCCTCCCGGCGGTCACCCAGACGGCGACACCGACCCCGACGCCGACCGCCACCCGAGCCGCCGCCTCGGACCCGCTCAGCACCGAGATCTCCTACGGCTGGCTGCCCGACTGGGTGGACCAGCCGGGCCGGATCGACCGCGAGATCCAGGCCCAGGGCGCCTACTCCGCGTCCAAGGACACCGGCCGGAGCATCCCGCGCCTGAATCTCCAGCTCTACCCCGCCGGCGTCGAGCCCCCGATGGAGGGGCGGCCACTCCCGACCGGCACGCACCTCGTGCGCGAGGACGCCCCGCCGATCGACGGGCGGACGGCCTACTGGACGACCCTGTCGAACGTGTCGAACGGGACGCAGACGTGGTCGCTGCGCTGGCTGACCCCCTCGGGCCGCTGGGCGGAACTCAGCGCGAGCAACGGCACCCCGGAGGAGACCGGTCGCGACGTGCTCCTCAAGGTGGCCAACGGCGTCAGGTACGGACACCGGGACGTCCCGCTGCCGGTCCAGTTCACCGGCCTGCCCGAGGAGTTCGGGACGCCCGACGTGGTGCAGCTCTCCCGCCCGGACCCGGGCGGCCGGGGAGCCTGGAACCTCTACCTGAACTTCAAGATCGAGGGGAAGGCCGTCACCCTCGAACTGCGGCCGGACACGGACGAGCCCGGCACGATGCCGACCGGGCACCCCACCCCCGCCCCGACCTGCGAATCCCGGAACGGCGTGTGGATCTGCGCCAACGTGTACGGGGGCACCCCGTCGGCCCTGGAGCAGATCGGCGGACTGTCCGGACTGCTCGCGCGCACCGAGCCCATCGGCGTGAACGAGCGGGACTGGACCACCGACGTGTTCGTCCGCTGAGCACCCGAGAGGCCGAACGCCGGTGGCCGGCACCCCCGGGGGGTGCCGGCCACCGGCGTTCGCGTCACCGCGTCAGCGGCGGCTCACCACATCAGTAGCGGTACTGCTCCGGCTTGTACGGGCCCTCGACCGGAACGCCGATGTAGTCGGCCTGCTCCTGGGTCAGGGTGGTCAGCTTCACGCCCAGCGCGTCCAGGTGCAGGCGGGCGACCTTCTCGTCCAGGTGCTTCGGCAGCACGTAGACGCCGGTCGGGTACTGGTCGGTCTTCGTGAACAGCTCGATCTGGGCGATCGTCTGGTTCGCGAAGGAGTTGGACATCACGAAGGACGGGTGACCGGTCGCGTTGCCCAGGTTCAGCAGGCGGCCCTCGGAGAGGACGATGATGGTGCGGCCGTCGGCCTTGCGCCACTCGTGGACCTGCGGCTTGATCTCGGTCTTCACGACGCCGTCGAGCTTGGCCAGGCCGGCCATGTCGATCTCGTTGTCGAAGTGGCCGATGTTGCCCACGATGGCCTGGTGCTTCATCCGGGCCATGTGGGAGGCCATGATGATGTCCTTGTTGCCCGTGGTGGTGATGAAGATGTCGGCGATCTCGACGACGTCGTCCAGCGTGGCGACCTGGTAGCCGTCCATCGCCGCCTGGAGCGCGCAGATCGGGTCGATCTCGGTGACGATGACGCGGGCGCCCTGGCCGCGCAGCGACTCGGCGCAGCCCTTGCCGACGTCGCCGTAGCCGCAGACGACCGCGACCTTGCCGCCGATCAGTACGTCGGTGGCGCGGTTGATGCCGTCGATGAGCGAGTGGCGGCAGCCGTACTTGTTGTCGAACTTCGACTTGGTGACCGAGTCGTTGACGTTGATCGCCGGGAACAGCAGCTGGCCGTCACGGTGCATCTCGTACAGGCGGTGGACACCGGTGGTGGTCTCCTCGGTCACGCCCTTGATGGTGGCGGCGACCTCGGTCCACTTGTTCGGGGTCTCCTTGAGGGTGCGGTTGAGCAGCTCGAGGATGATCCGGAACTCGTCGTTGTCCGCGGTGGACGGGTCCGGAGCGGCACCGGCCTTCTCGAACTCGACGCCCTTGTGGATCAGCAGGGTGGCGTCGCCGCCGTCGTCCAGGATCATGTTCGGGGTCTGCCCGTCAGGCCAGGTCAGCGCCTGCTCGGTGCACCACCAGTACTCCTCCAGGGTCTCGCCCTTCCAGGCGAAGACCGGCACGCCCTGCGGGTTCTCCGCGGTGCCCTCCGGGCCGACGGCGATGGCGGCGGCGGCGTGGTCCTGGGTGGAGAAGATGTTGCAGGAGCACCAGCGGACCTCGGCGCCGAGCGCCGTCAGGGTCTCGATCAGCACGGCGGTCTGGATGGTCATGTGCAGCGAGCCGGTGATCCGGGCGCCGGCCAGCGGCTGCGACTCGGCGAACTCGGCGCGGATCGCCATCAGGCCGGGCATCTCGTGCTCGGCCAGCTGGATCTCCTTGCGGCCGAACGGCGCCAGGGAAAGGTCGGCGACCTTGAAGTCACCGGTGATGTCGGTCGACATGCGTCTGCTCCTCGCTGATGGGGTGGGGCACGGCCAAGGTCCGGATGTGTCGCGCATGGCGGGCCGTACGGACGCACGGCTACGCCGGGGCTGCCGGATCCCGTGGTGGCGGACCGGCTCCCTGCTGCGCAGCACAAACCGTCGGAGGACCTCTCTCCCTCGACCGGCGCACACCCTACGGGTGCGGACCGCCGATCGACCGCCATCAGCAGCGACGTTCTGGCTCTGGTGACGAATCTACACCGGCGGCCCCACCGGTCGTCCGCCGATGACCGATTTCGGCCCCGGATCCGACCGCCGCTCGACCCGGACACCAGCCGGGCGAGGACGGTCCGTCAGTGCGCCGCGCCGGGGCCGGGACCGCCCGGGGTGGCGGCCGGGTCCTCGCCCGCGGCGTCCTTCTCGGCGCTGTAGACGTCCGGCTCCAGGTAGATCACCCGGGCGATCGGGACGGCGGCGCGGACCCGCTCCTCGGCCTCGTCAATCGCCTGCGCCACCCGGGCTGCGCTGTCCTCCGCGTTGACGGAGATCTTGGCGGCGACCAGCAGCTCCTCCGGGCCGAGGTGCAGGGTGCGCATGTGGATCACCCCGGTGACCGCCTCGCCGTCCACCAGCGCGGCGCGGATCCGCCGCACCGACTCCTTGTCGGCGGACTCGCCGAGCAGCAGCGACTTGGTCTCCAGGGCGAGCACCACGGCGATCACCACCAGCAGGACGCCGATGCACAGGGTGCCGACGCCGTCCCAGACGCCGTTGCCGGTGATCACGGTGAGCGAGACCCCGAACAACGCGAGCATCAGGCCGATCAGCGCGCCGGTGTCCTCCAGCAGCACCACCGGCAGCTCCGGCGCCTTGGCGGTGCGGATGAACTGCACCCAGCCCTGCCCGCCCTTGGCCTTGGCGGACTCCCGCATCGCGGTGAGGAAGGACCAGCCCTCCATCCCGAGGGCGAAGACCAGCACGCCGACCGCCCAGCCCCAGGAGTCCAGCGCCTCCGGGTGGCTGACCTTGTGCCAGCCCTCGTAGATGGCGAACAGGCCACCGACGCTGAACAGCACGATGGCCACCAGGAAGCCGTAGACGTAGCGCTCGCGGCCGTACCCGAACGGATGCTCCTCGTCCGCCGCCCGGCGCGCCCGCCTGCCGCCGACCAGCAGCAGCACCTGGTTGCCGGAGTCGGCCACCGAGTGCACGCCCTCGGCCAGCATCGAGGAGGAGCCGGTGAAGCCGAAGGCGGTGAACTTGGCCGCCGCGATCGCCAGGTTCGCGGACAGCGCCGCCACCAGTGCCTTCGTCCCGCCCTCTGTACTCATGCGCCCACCTCGCTGCGCTCGGCAGGGGCATTCGCCCGTACGCACCTGTCGATGGTTCGCTCACGTCGCTCGCTCACGCGCCGAGAGTAGCGGCAGCCGGCTCAGGACTGCGCTGCGGCGAGCCCCAGGTAGACGGCGGCGAAGTCGGTCAGCGCGATCAGGTCGGCCAACGCCTGCAGCGGGTCCGCCAGGGTGCTCGCGTACTCGGTCAGCCGGACGTCGTGGGCGGCCGCCAGCCGGTGCGCGCGGCCGACGCCGAAGCTGCGCGGGCGCTCGTCGTCCTCCGGCACCTCGGCCGGGCCGTCCTGCTCCTCCGCCGAGCCGGTGCCGGGGACGTGCCGCAGCAGCAGGACCTGCAGGTGCAGCGGATCGGGCTCCTCGACCCGGTCGCGGAAGAAGTCGTCCGGGTCCGCGCCGGCGCCCAACTGGCCGGTGAACATGCCGCGGTGGGCGGTGAGCACCTGCGGCAGCGGCCCGGCCAGCGCCGGGCGGCCGGCCCGGTCGGCCAGCTGGGCGGCGAACCTGGCGGCGGCCGCCCCGGCGATCGGGCCCTCGGCCCACAGCAGCGGGACGGTCCCGGCCAGCCGCGCGGCCAGCCCCTTCGCCGGGTTGGTGTACGCGGCGGCGTCCGGCCGGCAGCGCACGGCGGCGGCGTCCAGCAGGTCGGCGACGGCCGACAGCGCGTTGTACGGCAGCTGGGTGAGGCCGAGCTTCTGGGCGAGCGCCAGCATCGGGGTCAGGTGGGACCAGAGCGCGGCCGGGTCCTCGGGCGGCAGGTCCGGCTCGGCGGCCGGTACGGCGGGCAGGCCCTCGTCGGGCAGCACCGAGGCCGTGTACGGCAGCGGCAGCGCGCGCACCTGGAGCGCGGCCTCGGCCAGCGGGCTGCCGGCGGGGGCTGTGACGACGATGGCGCAGCCGCGCGCGTACGCCTGCTCGGCGAGGCTGATCAGGCCCTGTTCGCCGCCGTCGGCAGAGCTGATCACCAGCAGGTCGAGCGGGCCGGCCCAGCCGGGCAGCTGCCAGCCGAGCCCGGCGGTGAAGGCGGGCGGCGCGCCGGCCCGGTCGCTGCGCGGGGCGGCGGCCTCGGTCGGCGGCAGCGGGGTGACCAGGCTGGAGGTCCCGGCCAGCGTGGCCAGGATCTCGCCCGCCGTCAGGGCGCTGCCGTAGCCGGCGACCAGGACGGCTCGCGGGCGGCCGTCCGGGCGCAGCCGGTCGAGACCGGCCGCCTCGGCCTGCCGCAGCGTGGTGCGGACCCGGGCGCCGGCGCCGGCCAGGGCCAGCAGGGCGCGGTCGTGGTCGGCGCGCTGGAGGGCGGCCGGGTCGTCGAGCAGGGTGTCGTCGAGCATGCGGCGGGCCTCCGGCTGTCCTGTGGGCGGCGGGCGCGGGTGGGGCTTCGCCCCCAGGATCAGGCCGGGCGGCGGGCCTCGTCCACCAGGAGGACCGGAATGCCGTCCCGGACCGGGTACGCGAGGCCGCAGTCCGTGCCGATGCAGACCAGCTCGGGCTGCTCCTCGGTGCCGCCCTCGGCGAGCGCGGCCCGGCACTGCGGGCAGACCAGGATCTCCAGCAGGAAGGATTCGAGCTTCATGGGGCTCTCCAAAGTTCGGGGGTGGCACGGAGGTGCCCCGGCCGATAGGCAACCCTACCGGCCGGGGCACTGCGGCCCGTTGTCAGGCGCGCTTCGCTCGGATGCGCTCGCTCAGGCGCGGACGACGGCGAGCACGCCGTCGCGCAGCTCCGCCATCTTCGCCGGGTCCTTGGCCTCGACGTTGAGGCGCAGCAGCGGCTCGGTGTTGGAGGCGCGCAGGTTGAACCACCAGTCCGGGCCGGCCACGGTGAGGCCGTCCAGCTCGTCCACGGTGGTGCCCTCCAGGCCGGCGTAGGCGGCGCGGACGGCGGCGGTGCTGGCGGCCTGGTCGGCGACGGTGCTGTTGATCTCGCCGGAGGCGGCGTAGCGGTCGTACTCGGCGGTCAGCTCGGAGAGCGTGCCCTCCTGGCCGCCGAGCGCGGCCAGCACGTGCAGCGCGGCCAGCATGCCGGTGTCGGCGCGCCAGAAGTCGCGGAAGTAGTAGTGCGCGGAGTGCTCACCGCCGAAGACGGCGTCGGTGACGGCCATCTCCTGCTTGATGAAGGAGTGGCCGACCCGGGTGCGCACCGGGGTGGCGCCGAGCTCGCGGACCACCTCGGGGACGGTCCAGGAGGTGATCAGGTTGTGGATGACGGTCGGCTCGGACTCGCCGGCGGCCTTGGCGCGGGCGATCTCGCGGGCGGCGACCAGGGCGGTGATCGCGGACGGGGAGACCGGCTCGCCGCGCTCGTCCACGACGAAGCAGCGGTCGGCGTCGCCGTCGAAGGCCAGGCCCACGTCGGCGCCGACCTCGCGGACCTTGGCCTGCAGGTCGACCAGGTTCTTCGGGTCGAGCGGGTTGGCCTCGTGGTTGGGGAAGGTGCCGTCCAGCTCGAAGTACATCGGGACGAGCTCGATCGGCAGGCCGTCGAAGACGGTCGGCACGGTGTGGCCGCCCATGCCGTTGCCGGCGTCCACCGCGACCTTGAGCGGGCGGATGGCGGTCAGGTCGACCAGGCCCAGCAGGTGGTCGGCGTAGCCGCGCAGGGTCTCCTGCTCGGAGAGCGCGCCGGGCTTGACGTCCTTGGCCGGGACGGTGACGGTGTCGTCCTCGCCGGTCCAGGACTCGACCAGCTCGCGGATCTCGGACAGGCCGGTGTCCTGGCCGACCGGGGCTGCGCCGGCCCGGCAGAGCTTGATGCCGTTGTACTGGGCCGGGTTGTGGCTGGCGGTGAACATCGCGCCGGGCAGGTCGAGCTTGCCGCTGGCGTAGTAGAGCTGGTCGGTCGAGCAGAGGCCGATCTCGACCACGTCGGCGCCGTAGGCCGCGGCGCCCTCGGCGAAGGCCCGGCTGAGCGACGGGGAGGAGGGGCGCATGTCGTGGCCGACCACGATCGCGGTCGCGCCGGTGACCTGCACGAAGGCGGCACCGAAGGCCCGGGACAGGCCCTCGTCCCACTGGTCCGGGACGACACCTCGGACGTCGTACGCCTTCACGAGCTGCTTGAGGTCGCGCACTGCGGCTCCACCCTGTGTCTTTGCTGATCGATACGTCGGGCCACCGGCTCCGTTCGGTCGACGGGTCGCGGTGACGTCAGACGGGCAGCGTACCCGGGCCGGGCGAACGCTCCGTGCCGGGTGAGGCGTCAGTTGTCGGGCGAGCGGAGCACCCGGAGGTGGCCGCGGCGGCTGCCCTCGGTGGAATCGCCCTCGGGAACGCGGCCCTGACGGGGGGTCTGCGGGCGGGCGGCCTCGCGGACGGCGTTGGCGAGGGCCTCCAGGTCGTCGCTGCTGCGGCGCAGCGGCCCGGCCTCGGCGGCGAGCCGGACGACCTCCCAGCCGCGCGGGGCGGTGAGCCGCTCGGCGTGCTCGGCGCACAGGTCGTAGCAGTGGGGCTCGGCGTAGGTGGCGAGCGGGCCCAGTACGGCGGTGGAGTCCGCGTAGACGTACGTCAGCGTCGCGACGGCCGGTCGGCCGCACGCGGTCCGCGAACAACGACGTACAGAGCTCACGAGGGTGGACGGTACCGCACTCCCCGCCGGGGAGCGAAGACCGCCTGCCCGGAGGCGGTGCCGTGTCGCCCGGCGCGCACTCGTCAGTGCGCCGATCCCCCGGGCGTTTCCCCGTCGGAGTGGTCCACTTCCGACCGACCAAGGACTACCCTCGGCAGTGATATGGACAGCTCCGCACCGCAGTCATCGACAGGGCCCTCGCGCCGCCCCCGGCACCGCGACCGGCACGGCAGAGGGCTGCGCGGCCCGCTGGCGCCGCCCCAGGTGCCGATCTCGCTCACCCGCTCCGAACTGTTCGACGACTACGTGCGCGAGTCGGTGGAGCGGCTGGAGCGGCGTTGGCCGCAGCTGATCGAGGTGGAGTTCGCCGTCCAGGAGGTGCCGCTGCACGAGGCGGACGGCGCCGACACCGACGACGGTGTGCCGCTGGGCCGGGTGTCGCCGGGCGAGAAGGGCCGCAAGAGCCAGATCGTGGTGTACCGGCGGCCGGTGGAGATCCGGGCGAAGACCCGGGAGGACCGGGCGGCGCTGGTGCACGAGATCCTGATCGAGCAGGTGGCCGAACTTCTGGGGCTGTCGCCGGACGCGATCGACCCGCGCTACGACGAGGACTGACCTCTCGGGAGAAGGGCGTATCGGGAGCGCCCGGAGGCGAGCGGGGGGTAACAGCCCCGGGAGCCCGAAGGGCGCGCCGGTGTCGAAAGCGACGAGCGACAAGCGAGCGCAGCGAGTGCCGGAGCGAGGAGTGTCGACACCGGATCGGGAGCGCCCGGAGGCGAGCGGGGGGTAACAGCCCCGGGAGCCCGAAGGCCCCCGGGGCGCCCGGTCAGCGCAGGACGACGCCCGGGTCCTGGGCGGCCTGCGGGACCTTGACGGTGCTGTGGTCGTCGCGCAGCGCCTGGACGGTGAACATCGGCACGTCCTTGGTGGGGATGGCGAGCATCCGGGCGGCGACCACCGGGCCGCCGGACTCGGTCTCCACGGTGACCGCGAAGACGCCGTTCAGCCCGGCGGGCTCGGGCGCCGGGATGGCGACCGTGCCGCCGGCCGGGACCTGGACCTCCTTGGTCGCCGGGGTGCCGCCGCCGCTGCCGGCCGAGCCGGTGACCTTGACGGTGGCGGCGTCGCCGGTGGAGGTCAGGAACAGCGTGGAGTTGCCGGCCCGGTTGTCGGCGACGGTGGCGCGGGCGCCGATCGGGTTGCTGCCGGTGAGCCAGGCCGCGTCGCTCTTGCCGTTGTTCCCCGTGCGGTCGACCCGCAGGCCGGCCACGATCGCGGTGGGGTGCTTGTCGTCGCTGGGTGACAGCCGCAGTCCGGCGACCTCGTCGCGGGTGATCTTGCCGAGGTCGACGGCGGCCACCATGCCCGCCTTGACGTGGATCGACTCGTTGCCGGCCGGGGTGAACCAGCCGTTCTTGCCGGAGAGCTGGATCTTCAGGTCGGCGTCGTCCTCCGGCGGCGCCCAGACCACCAGGCGGGCGGCGGAGGTGTCGGCGGGCAGGCCAGGCAGCACCTGGGTGGCGGCCGGCTCGGCGGAGGCGGGGATCCAGTCGGCGCCCTTGTTGCCGTCGGCGGCGTGCAGCGCGGCGCCGATCCGCCCGGAGCGGACCACCACGTGCACGGCGAGGTCGGTGACGGCGCCCTTGCTGATGGTGGACAGCAGCACGGACTGCGAACTGCCGGGGGCGACGGTGATGCCGTTGGCGGCGTCGTTGTCGATCAGGCCCTTGTCGCCGTACAGCTTGATGTCGACCACCGCGGCGGAGGACTCGGCGTTGACCAGGCTGAGGTAGTCGACCCGGTCGCCGGCCGTGCTGGCCCCGGCGAACCAGAAGTCGGTGCCGGCCGGGGTGCAGGTGAGGCCGGACAGGCCCAGGCCACGCTGCTCGGTGACCACGGTGGTCTGGCTGACGGTGAAGCCGGGGGCGAGCGCGCCGGTGGCGACGGCTCCGGTGCCGGGCGCGGCGTCGCCGTTGGTGGCCGGGCCGGTGGCCGGGGTGCCGGGCTTGGTGACAGTCAGTTTGGCGTCGGCGGGCGCGGCGTTCTTGTCCGGGGCCGGGGCGCCCGAGCCGCTCGGGGCCGGGGTCGCACTCGGTCCCTGGGTCGCGGAGCCCGTCGGCGTCGGGGCGGCCGAGGGCGTGGCGGTCGGCGGGGTGGCGGGGGCGGCCTGGTCGGAGAGCCAGCCGGCGCCGCTGGTGGCCGAGCCGGTCCCGGGCGGGGTGTAGGCGGTGAGCGTGGTCGAGCCGGTCAGGCCCTGCAGCGGCTGCGGGCAGACCGCCGCGGTCCGCTCGACCTGCGCGGTGCTCGGGGCGACGCCGTCGGCCGCCTTGGCCTGGCCGGCCGGCTGGCGGACCTGGGCGATGCCGAACACCGCCGCGAGCACCACGGCCGCGGCCAGCAGGGACCGGGTGGTCTTCCCGGCGGACCGGCCGGGGGCCTTGCCCTGCGGGCGGGCGGTCCCGGCGGACTCCGCCGGCTCGAAGGCCTTGGCGGACTCCGTCGGCTCGACGGCCTCGGCGGGCTCGAAGGCGTCCTCGGCCCGGCCGCCGGACTTCTTCCTGAAAGCGGGCTTCTTCATCGCGGGTCAGCTCCCCGATCCGTGCTGGTGCGGGTACCGGCCGGTGCCGTCTGGGTCGTTCGGGTCGTAGTAGGGCTCGCCGTGCTGCTGCCCCGGCAGCCACGGCTGCTGGTGCTGCTGGTACGGGTCGTAGCCGTACTGCTCCTGCTGGTACGCCTGCTCGTAGCCCTGCTGCGGGTAGCCCTGCTGGCCGCCGTCGTACCCGTGGGTGTCGTACCCCTGGCCGCCGTACGGCGCGGCCACCGGCGGCTGGGCCGCGTACTGGTCGTAGCTGTACGGGTCGGCCTGCTGGTAGGTCTGGTACGGGTCGGTGTACGGCTCGGCCTCCTGGACGGCGGCGGCCGCCTGGACCGCCTCGGTCACCGGTTCGCCGGCTGGCTGGGCCGGAACCGCGCCCGGCCGGCCCTCGTACACCCCGGGCTCCTCGGCGCCGGGCTCGCCGCCCTCGCCGCGCTCGGCCATCCGGCGGGCCCGGCGGCTGCCGGGGGCTGGGGCCTGCGCCTGGGCGGCGGCCAGCGCGGCGGCGGCCACCACCTCCTCGGGCAGGTCGTCGTCCTTGTGGCTGCGGCGGCCGGGCAGGGCCAGCACCAGGACGGTGAGGCCGAGCAGCCCCTGGGCCCAGATCCAGCCGGTGTGGGCGAGGCTGCCCTCACGGGTGACGGCCAGCTTGCCGCCGGCGGCCGGGAGCTTGAAGCCCTGCGCCCAGCCGTCCACCGTGGTGGGCTCCAGGGCGGTGCCGTCCACGGTGGCCTTCCACTCGGGGGCGGCGGACTCGGCCAGGCGCAGCACCCGGCCGGCCGGGCCGGCCGGGACGGTGGTGTTGAGGTCGCGGACACCGGCCGGGACGACCACCGGGTTCGCGCCCGGGGCGGTGATCACCGCGCGGACGGCCGGGGCGCCGTTGACCTGCCAGAGCGCGGCGTCGCCGTCCTGGTTGGCCTTGACCAGGCCGGGAGTGGTGTCCAGGACGTCCTTGAAGGCGTCGATCACCGGGCGCTGGACCAGCACGTAGGCGATGCCGTAGCCGGAGAGGGCGTTCGCCTGGTCGGCGCCGGAGCCGGCCAGCAGGCTGCCGACCATCTTGTTCAGGCCGTCCTGGGTGCCGGTGGCCGGGTCGACGGTGGACTCGGCCTGGCCGAGCGTCAGGCCCGCGCCGCGCACCACGGTGTAGCGCACGGCGCCCTTCTCCCCGGTGACGACGAGGGTGCGGGCCCGGTCGGTGGTGCTGGCCTCCTCGGCGATGAAGGCGGGCACCTGGCCGCCGTCGGCGCGGTGCAGCGGGCCGCCGGCGCCGGTCAGCGCCCACCACAGGCCGGTGCCCAGCGGGGCCAGCACCGCGGCCGCCACCACCAGGGCGGCGACCGGCTGGCGCCAGCCGAAGGCGATCCCGGCGACGCGGGCGTTGGCGCCGTCGGCGCCGATCGCGGCGGCGGCGAGCAGGGCGATCCCGGCGATCAGGGTGGCCGGGCCGGCCCAGGCGGGCACCGCCGGGCCACCGGAGGCCGGGGTGACGGAGGTGCCCGCCACCGCGACCGCGAAGACCAGGCCGGCACCGGCCGCGCCCCAGGCGGCGAGCACCGCGCGGCGGCGGTCGGCGCGCAGCAGCGCGGCGAGCGCGGCGAGCACGACACCCCCGGAGAGCCAGACCGGCGGCACCCCGGCGCCGCCGGGGTTGACCAGCAGCAGGCCGGCCGCGGTCGCCCCGGCGCCGTGCAGGCCGGGCAGGCCGGCCTCCAGCAGCAGCCACTGCGGGTGCGACAGCACCTTCAGCGACCAGGGGGCCAACACGCCGACCGGCACGGCGAGGATCACCAGCACGCGCAGGCCGAGCAGCCGCAGCGCCGTACCGCCGGAGCCGAACGCGCCGCCGCGCAGCACCGCGACGACCAGCATGGCCAGGCACAGCGGAACGGCGAGCGCCCAGGTCAGCGGGACGAAGGCGGTGGTCAGGGTGAGCAGCAGGACGGTCATCCAGACCGGCCGCCAGCCGGGGCGGGCGCCCTTGGCGGCGCTCTCCTCGCGGATGCCGAGGCCCGCCGCGATCGCGGCGGCGCGGGCCAGCGGGGGGAGCAGCACGGCCAGGACGGCGGTGCCGATCCGGCCCTGGGCGAGCGCGCCGGTGGCGGCGGGCAGCAGCGCGTAGGTGGCGCTGGCCCAGGCGCGGACCAGCTTGGAGTCCAGCAGCGGACGGGACACCAGGTAGGCGCTGACCGCGGAGAGCGGGACGGTGAGCACGAGCAGCACGGTGAGCGCGAGGTCGGCGTGGCCGAACAGCAGCCAGGAGAACACCGCGAGCACGCCGAGGTACGGCGGTGCGGCGGCGGTGGAGCCGGTGCCGATCGGATGCCAGGCGTCCGCGTACATCGACCAGAGGCCACTCGCGCCGTCGGAGGCGGGCAGCAGGGCGCCGCCGAACAGCTCGCCGCCGCCGAGCAGGCTGCGGCAGGCGATCAGGGCGAACACCAGCAGCGCGGCGAAGAGCACCGGCGCGGGGCGCCGGGCCAGCTTCTTGATCAGCGCGAACTGCTCGACGACCAGGTCCTCGGAGTCCTCGTCGCCGCCGGCCTCGACCGTGCCGTGCCGACTGCCGGGGTCGTCGCCGCCCCCTATCCCGAGCGAGCCGATGACGCCCTCGACGGCCAGCCGGGCGGTGGCACCGGGGGCCGGGAAGAGCGTGCGGTCGTCCAGGGCGTCCGCCGCCCTGGTCCGGGAGCGGCGTTTGCGCGCGGCCAACAGCCGCGGGAAGCGGATGAGTTCGTGGCCGAGACCGGCCAGTTCGTCGACGGCCTGGCGCGGGTCCTTGCCGAGCAGGTTGATGACGGCCCGCAGCAGGGTGCCGAGCACCAGGCGCAGCAGCACGTACGGGAAGAGCGCGCCCTTGCAGTTGGCGAGCAGGGTGTAGACGGCGCCGGCCTTGTCCACCCGGTGCGGGTGGGAGGAGCCGCAGTCGATGGCGCGGCGCTCACGGCTGGCCGCCTCGGCGTGCCGCAGCACGGCGTCGGGGGCGACCACCACGCGGTGGCCGGCGGCGTTGACCCGCCAGCAGAAGTCGGTGTCGTCCCGCATCAGCGGGAGGGCCTTGTCGAAGCCGCCGAGTTCCTCGAAGACGTCGCGGCGCACCAGCATGCCGGCACTGGAGACGGCGAGCACCGGGCGGACCTGGTCATGCTGGCCCTGGTCCTGCTCGCGGCGGTCGAGGCCGGTCCAGCGACGGCCGGAGCGGGCGATGGTGACGCCGACCTCCAGCAGCTGGCGGCGGTCGTACCAGCTGCGCAGCTTGGGGCCGACCACGCCGGCGCTCGGGGTGGAGTCGGCGACCTGGAGGAGGCGGCGCAGCGCGTCGGTCTGCGGCTCGCAGTCGTCGTGCAACAGCCAGAGCCACTCGACCGGCTGGGTCTCGCGGGGGCCGCCGCGGCCGAGGTCGTCCTCCTGGGCGAGCGGGTCGCCGAAGTCGTCCCAGCCGCCGGTGACCGGGTCGTAGCCGGAGGGGTCGAGCCGGTACGGCAGGTCCTCCGGGCGCAGCGGCGGGCTGTTGAAGACGGCCTCGGCGACGGCGGTGCCGAAGCCGGCCCGGCGGCCGAGGATCAGCGGGCCGCTCTCGGGCATCCCGTCGGCGAGGCCGAAGTCGTCGAGCGCTTTGGCGAGCAGTTGCGGGGAGTTGTCGGTGGATCCGGTGTCGACCGCGAGGATCCGCTGGACCTGGCGGTCCTGGCCGAGCAGGCCGGCCAGGGCCTGCGGCAGCCAGCGGGCGCCGTCGTGCGAGACGATCACCGCGGTGACCAGGTGACGCGGGTATGCGGGCGGCCTGGAAGCGGTGAAGCCGCTCTGGTGGCTGTAGACGGTCATCGAGTGCGCGGGCCCCAGTTCTCGGTGGACACAGCCGGTGAACGGCAACCGGATGGCGCACCACACTAACGGCTCCGGACGGCCGCCTCGTGCGCGGTGCCCGTGCGGAGGCCGTGAAGTAAGGAGGGCGTGAAGGGCCCGGGAACACGAAAGCGCCCCACCACCGCGGTGAGGCGCTCGTACAACTGTGTTGATTGTCCGTCGATGTCGGAGGGTCAGCGGGGGGGCAGGGGCCGCCCCGGTCAGACCGCGCTCTTCTTGAGCCGACGGCGCTCGCGCTCGGAGAGGCCGCCCCAGATGCCGAAGCGCTCGTCATTGGCGAGGGCGTACTCCAGGCATTCCGAGCGGACCTCGCAGGCGAGGCAGACCTTCTTGGCCTCGCGGGTCGAGCCGCCCTTCTCGGGGAAAAAGGACTCGGGGTCGGTCTGAGCACACAACGCGCGCTCCTGCCAACCGAGTTCCTCCTCATCCTCCGCGATGCCGTCCCCGATCAACAGCTCAAAGAGCTCGCTCATGTGGCGCGCCTCCTCTGCCCCTACTTGGCGTCCCCGTGGTTGCCGTTGCCTCGTGCGGCTGACGACACGAGTGAAATTACAGTTGCGTCACTCTGGCCCAGTCAAGCCGAGCTCTGGTATTGAGGCCGGGATTCACTCCCTGGCACCAAGCCGTTACGAATAGTGTACATATTCGGACATATCAGATTTTTAGTCCGAAGGCCCCAGACGGCATCGAACCGTCCGCAACCATCCGCGGGATGACGCCCGGTCACCATCACAGGCCGGCCATCGGGCTGCCTTCCCGGCGATCTTCTCATCGAAACATAGAGAGTGATGAATCACCCCATCCGGGCAAGATCCAGACCTAACCCACTCGAATGCCGCACCCTTCGGTTTGACACCGACCCCGCGCGTGCGGTGTCCTTGCCCCTATGTCAGAGTTCGCCAGCCCCCGGAGCGGTTCCACCCTCCGCCGTGCCGTGAACTCTTGTTGTCGCCTCTGTTCCTGCTGTATCTAGGCGCCCGCGTCCCACTGCGCGCCGCCCCCAGGAAACACAGAGGCCGCCCGCGATTCCCGCCCCAGGACATCCCGGATCCGGCTGATCCCGACGAACCAGCCGACTCCTCCGAGGACGACCCCCGTGCGCATGATCCGCATCCGCAGGCGGAACCGCGACCGCAACAAGCTCGCCCGCCTTGGCCTCGCCCCCGCCCACTCCCCCAATCCGACCGACGGGCACCGCTGGGCGGACGGGCTCAGCGACGTCTCCATCGCCGGCGACCCGCTCGCCTTCCCGCACCTCGCCCGCACCGACCTGCCCGGGCACCCCACCACCGTCGCCGAACACGCCCGGCTGGTGCGCGAGATCGCCGCCGACCGCGCCCGCTGGGAGCCGCTGGTCCGCTACGACGCGCTCACCCGCTGGTACGCCCGGCTGGAGACCGGCCCCGGCTACGAGGTCTGGCTGCTCAGCTGGCTGCCCGGCCAGAGCAGCGGCTTCCACGACCACGGCGGGTCCTCCGGCGTGATGACCGTCGTGCGGGGCGAGCTGATCGAGCGTTCCCTCACCCGCGCGGGCGAGGGCGCCCGCACCCTGCGGCCAGGCACCCGGAGGGTGTTCTCCTCCGGGTACCTGCACGAGGTGGTCAACGGCGCGCTCGAACCCGCCGTCTCCATCCACCTCTACACGCCGGGCCTGACCGAGATGAACCAGTACGGCGCCGCCACCGCCGTCCCGGAGCAGCACCCGGACCACCACGCGGAGCAGCACCGGCGGGCGCAGGCCGAGAGGCATTGAGCGCGGACTGACGAAGAGTCCGACCGTGGCAGGATGACCCCATGCGCATCGTGGCACTGGCAGGCGGAATCGGCGGGGCGCGCTTCCTGCGCGGTCTCCTCGCGGCGGTCGGACCGCAGGACGAGATCACCGTCATCGGCAACACCGGCGACGACATCCACCTCTACGGCCTCAAGGTCTGTCCCGACCTCGACACCGTGATGTACACCCTCGGCGGCGGCATCCACGAGGAGCAGGGCTGGGGCCGGACCGACGAGACCTGGTCGATCAAGGCCGAGATGAAGGAGTACGGCGTCGGCCCCGAGTGGTTCGGGCTCGGCGACCGGGACTTCGCCACCCACCTCGTCCGCAGCCAGATGCTCACCGCCGGGTACAGCCTCAGCCAGGTCACCGAGGCACTGTGCGTGCGCTGGAAGCCGGGCGTGCGGCTGCTGCCGATGAGCGACGACCGGGTCGAGACCCACGTGCGGATCACCGACGAGCAGGGCACCCGGGCGGTCCACTTCCAGGAGTACTGGGTCAAGTTGCACGCCGCCGTCGACGCCGAGGCGATCATCCCGGTCGGCGCGGACACCGCCAAGCCCGCGCCCGGCGTGCTGGAGGCGATCGCCGGGGCCGACGTCATCCTCTTCCCGCCGTCCAACCCGGTCGTCTCGATCGGCAGCATCCTGGCCGTCCCCGGCATCCGGGAGGCCGTCGCGGCCGCCCCGGCCCCGGTGGTCGGGCTCTCCCCGATCATCGGCGGGGCGCCGGTGCGGGGCATGGCCGACAAGGTGCTCGCCGCCGTCGGCGTCGAGGCCACCGCCGAGGCGGTCGCGCTCCACTACGGCAGCAGGGCAGCACTGCGAAGCAGTTCGAGCGAGGGTGGTGGCGGGCGAGGAGCAGGCCTGATCGACGGCTGGCTGGTGGACACCGCCGACGAGGGCGCCGTCGCCGCCGTCGAGGCCGCCGGGATCGCCTGCCGGGCCGTCCCGCTGCTGATGACCGACGTCGAGGCCACCGCCGAGATGGCCAGGGCAGCACTGGCGCTGGCGGAGCAGGTGCGGACGTGACGGCCCCGCTGGAGGTCCTCGGCGTCGAGGGCATCCCCGAGGTCGACGCGGGGACGGACCTCGCCGGGCTGATCGCCAAGGCCGGGACGTACCGGGACGGCGACATCCTGCTGGTCACCTCGAAGATCGTCAGCAAGGCCGAGGGCCGGGTGCTGCACGCCGCCGACCGCGAGGCCGCGATCGACGCCGAGACCGTCCGGGTGGTCGCCCGGCGCGGACCGGCCCGGATCGTCGAGAACCGCAACGGCTTCGTCATGGCCGCCGCCGGGGTCGACGCCTCCAACACCGCCCCCGGCACCGTGCTGCTGCTGCCCGAGGACCCGGATGCCTCGGCCCGCGCGCTGCGCGCCCGGCTCCAGCAGCTCACCGGCCGCCGCCTCGCCGTCATCGTCACCGACACCTTCGGACGGCCCTGGCGCAACGGGCTCACCGACGTCGCGATCGGCGCCGCCGGGCTGTCCGTCCTGGAGGACCACCGGGGCCGCACCGACAGCCACGGCAACGAGCTGGCACTCACCGTCACCGCCACCGCCGACGAACTCGCCGCCGCCGCCGACCTGGTGAAGGGCAAGGCCAGCGGCGTCCCGGTCGCGATCGTGCGCGGGCTCGGGCACCTGGTCACCGTCGAGGACGGCGCCGGCACCCGGCCGCTGGTGCGGCCCGCCGTGGACGACATGTTCCGGCTCGGCACCTCCGAGGCGCTGCGCCAGGCCGTCACCCTGCGGCGCACCGTCCGCTCCTTCACCGCCGACCCGGTCGACCCGGCCGCCGTCCGGCGCGCCGTCGCCGCCGCCGTCACCGCGCCCGCCCCGCACCACACCACCCCGTGGCGGTTCGTCCTGCTGGAGTCCGCCGAGACCCGCACCCGGCTGCTCGACGCGATGCTCGCCGCCTGGCAGCGCGACCTGCGCGAACTCGACGGCTGGGACGACGCCAGGATCGCCCGCCGCACCGCCCGCGGCAACGTCCTGCGCGACGCGCCGTACCTGGTCGTCCCCTGCCTGGTGATGGACGGCTCCCACACCTACCCCGACCGGCGCCGGGCCACCGCCGAACGGGAGATGTTCACCGTCGCCGCCGGCGCGGCCGTGCAGAACCTGCTGGTCGCGCTGACCGGCGAGGGCTACGGCTCCGCCTGGGTGTCGTCCACGATGTTCTGCCGCGACACCGTGCGGGCCGCGCTGGACCTCCCGGACAGCTGGGACCCGATGGGCGCCGTCGCCGTCGGCCGCCCGGCCGAGCCGCCGCGCGAACGGCCGGAGCGCAGCGCGGACGCGTTCATCGAGGTGCGGTAGCGGCTGCCCGGGCGGCTCAGCGGTGGCGGTGGTCGTTCGGGGTGAGCCGGGGTCCGTAGCGGGGGGCCCGGGCGCCGGTAGCCATCAGGAGGCGGCAGACCCGGTAGCGGTGGGGACGGTAGGGCTCCAGGAGGGCGAGCATCTGGGCGTCGTCGCTGCGGGGACGCCCGGCCAGGGCCCAGCCGACCAGGTTCGGGAGGTGGAAGTCGCCGACCGACACCGCGTCCGGGTCGCCGTTGCTGCGCTGCAGGGTCTCGGCGGCCGTCCAGACGCCGATGCCCGGAACGGCCGTCAGCCGGGCGAAGGACTCCTCGTGGCCCATCGCCGAGGCCTCCTCCAGTCGGGGCGCCAGCCGGACCGCGCGCAGCACCGTCGCCGAGCGCCTTGGGTCCACACCCGCCCGGTGCCACTCCCAGCTCGGGACCATCGCCCACTCCCGGGCCGACGGCGCCACCCGCATGCCCTCGGCCGGGCCCGGCGCCGGAGTGCCGAAGTCCCGCAGCAGGGTGCGCCAGGCGCGGTAGGCCTCGTCGGTGGTGACCTTCTGCTCCAGGATCGCCGGGACCAGCGACTCCATGACCAGCCCGGTACGGACCAGCCGTACCCCGACGGTACGGCGCTGGGCCTCCCGCAGCGGGCCGGGCGGCAGCACCAGCGTCTCCGGGTGGTCCTCCGCGCCGAGCAGTGCGGGCAGCCGGTCGAGCAGCCACTGCGCGCCCGGGCCCCAGGCGTTCGCCTCGACCTCACCCGCGGCCGGATGCGACAGCACCCGGAGGGTGCCGACACCGGCCGGGGTGCGGGAGGCGCGCCAGACGGCGCCGTCGCCGGTGGTGCGGTAGGAAGGGTCGGCGGGGCCCCGGCGCAGGGGCAGCAGCGTTCGGGCCGTATCGAGCGGGAAGCCCGGCCGCCAGCGCCGTACCGCCTCGCCGCCCGTCACTGCTGTCGCCTCCTGTGCCGCCTGGGGCTATGAACGATACGCGACGGTTGGAGCGCTTCCCCGAGGCCGGATCGCCCGGCAGTGCCCTTCCACTGCTGACGGTTGGAGACGGGGAAGCGGGGCTGAGGGGCTGGGAGCGGCCCGGCGGGCGGCTCCCGTCACCGCGCCTGCAGCCGCGCCGCGGCCGCCCGGAGCTCGGGGAGACGGGCGTAGAGCGCGGCGCCGGGGCATTCGGTGGCGAAGGCGTCGCGGTGGCCGGAGATGGTGTCGAAGTCGACCGCCGTGCCCTTGGGGTAGCGGCTGGCGTCGGAGGTGGAGGTGAGTTCGGTGTGGCCGTCGGCGGCTTGGCCGGTGAGGCCGAGTTTCCAGGCGGCGAGGGCGGCGAGGCTGTCGAGGAGGGGTTGCGGCGGGGTGTCGCCGACGTAGGTGCCGATGGCGGCGACACCGGAGGAGTCGGTGTTGAACCCGAGGGTGTGGGCACCGTGGACGGGCTGGTCGACGCCGCCGGCGCGGCCCTCGTAGACCGTCCCGCAGCGGTCGACCAGGAAGTTGTAGCCGATGTCCCGCCAGCCACTGGTCTTGACGTGGTACTGGTGGATCGACCTGATCACCCGGGGGGCGTCGGAGCAGGCGTAGTCGGTGGCGGTCGCGGTGTGGTGGACGAAGACCTCACGGACCGGGCCGGTGTACTCGGAGCCCGGGTCGCGCAGCGACTCGTCGGCGCCCCAGCCGGCCCTGGTGACGATGGCCGGGCGCGGGGCATTGCCTCCGTCGGCGGGGGCGGCGGGCAGGGTACGGGTCGCGGTCGCGGCGCCGGAGCCGGTGCCGGGGTCCACCAGGTCGAGCCGCAGTCCGGGCGGCGGGCCGGCCGGGCCCGGTACGACCTCGACCGCGACGCCGTCGCTGCCGCCGGTCCACAGCGGGGCGGTGGCGCCGCGCGGGGCGTGGTCGGGGCCGTCCTCGGTGTCGGCCTCCAGGGTGTGCCAATCGCCCCAGCGGCCGGTGGCGGCGTCCCGGGTGAGGACCCGGACGGTGGCGCCGGCCATCGCCGCCGCCGGGCCGTCCCAGCCGACGCCGAGCAGTTCGAACGGTCGGGTGACGCGCGGCGCGAGCCGGTGGCCGGAGTTGGCCAGCGGCAGCGAGACGGTGCTGCCGCCACCTGGGAAGTCACGGCGCTCGGCGGCGGGGGCAAGCGGCGGGGCGGAGGCGGTGGAAGCGGGCTGCAGCAGCAGCGCGGCGGTGCATCCGGCGAGCAGCGCGGCCGGGAGCGAGCGGCGCACAGCCTGGGCTGAGAGGTGCACAGCCTTGTTTGAAAGGCGCGCAGCCTTGTTTGAAGGGCGCATGTTTGAAGGGCGCATAAAGGGGATCGTCGCCGCAAACCGGACGGCCCGCCACGCCGCCCCGCGCCCACTCGGCCGCCCCTCCCTGCCTCCCACTCGAAGGCCGTAGGCTGGGGCGCACCATGACTGCGCCATTCGCTGCCGATGCCCGCACCCCCGTCGAGCTGCTGCACGCATACCTGCGCGGCCCTTCGGTCGATCCCGCGGCCCCGCTGGTCACCTTCTACGACGACGCCACCGGCGAACGGGTGGAACTGTCCGCCCGGACCTTCGACAACTGGGTCGCCAAGACCGCCAACCTCCTCCAGGACGAGCTGAACGCCGGTCCGGGCGACCGCGCCGCGCTCCTCCTGCCCGCCCACTGGCAGAGCGCCGTCTGGCTGCTGGCCTGCTGGTCGGTCGGGGTGACGGCGGTGCCGGGCGGCGACCCGGCCGCCGCCGACCTGGTGGTGAGCGGCCCGGAGGGCCTGGAGGCCGCCCAGGCCTGTGAGGGCGAGCGCGTCGCCCTCGCGCTGCGCCCGCTCGGCGGCCGTTTCCCGCAGCGCCCGGACGGTTTCCTCGACTACGCCGCAGAGGTGCCCGGCCAGGGCGACCGCTTCGCGCCGTACTCCCCCGTGCCCCCGGACGGGCAGTCGCTGGAGACCTCGGTGCAAGGGCTGCCGCTGAAGCTGACCGGCGAGCAGACCGTCGCGCTGGCCAGGGAGGGCGCCGTCCGTCTCGGGCTGGAGCCCGGGGCGCGGGTGCTGTCCACGTTCTCCTACGACGACTGGGCGGGCCTGGAGGCCGGCCTGCTGGCCCCGCTGGCGGCCGGTGCCTCGGTGGTGCTGTGCCGCAACTCCGAGGGCCTGAGCGCCGAGCAGTGGGAGAAGCGGGTCGAATCCGAACGGGTGACACTGCGCCTCGGCTGACCCCTGGCGGAGGCCCGGCGGGTAGGGATCCCTGCCATGGCCGAGGACGACACCGCGCACCCCCCGACCGACGACACACCCGCGACGGACACTCCTCCGGGTGGACCCGAACGCACGCGCAGGCGCCGGCGGTGGCTGATGATCACCGCCGGCGCTGTCGCGTTCCTCCTGGTCGCCACCGGGGTGCTGCTCTGGATCGCCTACCGGAAGCTGGACGGCAACATCCAGACCGACTCGGCCACCGACAAACTGCTGGCCGAGTTGGAGGCCGAGCGCCCGAGCCGGTCGGCCGGCGCCAAGGGCGCCGAGAACATCCTGCTGATCGGCAGCGACGACCGCTCCGGTGCCAACTCCTCCTACGGCGGCGAGCCGGGTACCCAGCGCTCGGACACCACGATCCTGATGCACCTGGCCGCCAACCGGCGGCGTGCCACGGCGGTCTCCATCCCACGCGACGTCATGGTCACCGTCCCCGCGTGCGAGAAGCCGGACGGCACCCGCAGCAAGCCGGGACTGATGCAGTTCAACTGGGCCTTCGAACTTGGCGGCCCGGCCTGCTCGATCCGCACCGTCGAGCAGCTCAGCGGCATCCGGCTCGACCACTACGTGATCCTCGACTTCAACGGCTTCAAGTCGATGGTGGAGGCGATCGGCGGGGTGGAGGTCTGCGTGCCGCAGCCGATCCACGACAAGGACGCCAAGCTGGACCTGCAGACCGGCCGCCAGGTGCTGCACGGCGAGCAGGCGCTCGGCTACGTCCGGGCCCGGGAGAGCCTGGGCGACGGCAGCGACACCCAGCGGATGGGCCGCCAGCAGCAGTTCCTGGCCTCGCTGATCCGCAAGGTGCAGTCGCAGGGGGTGCTGCTGAACCCGGCGCGGCTCTGGCCGGTGCTGGACGCGGCCACCTCCTCGATCAAGGCGGACGGCGGCCTGTCCTCGCTCGGCGCGCTGTACGACCTCACCCAGGACCTGCGCGGCATCCCCTCGCCGGACATGGTGCTCCTGACCGCGCCGCGCCGCCCGTACCGCTACGACTCGGACCGGGACGAGTTCGTGCAGCCGCAGACCACCCAGCTGTTCACCGCGCTGCGGGACGACCGGCCGATCGCCGTCCGGGCGCCCGGTTCGGCGCCCACGGCGGATGCCGGCGCCAGCCCGGGGGCGGCCGCCGGGGCGGGGGCGGACCAGGCGACGGCGTCACCCTCGGCGAGCGCCTCGCCGACTTTCGAGGGACGCACGGCCGACGTGGACCCCTGCGCTCCGCACTGACCGGGGCGGCGCCGCAGGCCGGCACGGCCGGGGCAGGTGCCGGCCCGGAAATGCGAGGCCCGTTCGGCGGCTTTGCCAATCCCTTGCCTTTGCATGGCGCAAGTCACACCCGGGGCGATTCCCCCGTTCGGCTCGTTTAGTGTGTTCGGATCGGCCCGGCGGTAGGGGCGGGCCGGAACCGCGCCGGTCCGAAGATAGGGAACCCCCGTGTACGAGGAGCAACCGGAAACCGGTCAGTACCGGATGGACCCGGCCACCGGAGTCCCCCGGCAGCGCCGCCGGGGAGCCGGGGCGGCACCGGCAGGGGAGGGCCGCCGGGACAGCCGACGGCGGGCGGCCGCGACGGCCAAGCGGAACCGGCGCCGGCGGATACTCAAGTGGACGGCCGGCACCGGCGCGCTGGTGATGGTCGCGGGCTGCGGCGGGGCGTACTACCTGTACCAGCACTTCAACAACAACCTGACCTCGGTCAAGGTCCAGCTGGGCGACGAGACCGAACGGCCCCGGGCCGCCGGGAACGCGCTGAACATCCTGGTGATCGGCACGGACAGCCGGGAGGGCCTCGGACGCGAGTACGGCGACGAGGGCAGCACCGGGCACGCCGACACGACGCTGCTGTTCCACATCGCCAAGGACCGCTCCAACGCGACCGTGGTCAGCATCCCGCGCGACCTGATGGTGCCGATCCCGGAGTGCCAGACCGACAAGGGGAAGAAGATCCCCGGCTTGGCGCGGGAGATGTTCAACAGGAGCCTCGGCCAGGACGGACGCGACGCCGGCTGCACCTGGAAGACCGTCGAGAAGATGACCGGGATCCGGGTCGACCACTTCGTGCAGGTCAACTTCGAGGCGGTGAAGACCCTGTCCACCGCCGTCGGCGGGGTGGAGGTCTGCGCGGGCAAGGACATCGACGACAAGGACTCGCACCTGAAGATGTCCAAGGGCCGCCACACGGTCCAGGGCGAGGAGGCACTGGCCTTCGTCCGCACCCGGCACGCGGTCGGCTTCGGCGGCGACCTCACCCGGATCCCGCTCCAGCAGCAGTTCATCAGCTCGATGATCCGCAAGATCAAGAGCGACGACACCCTGACCAGTCCCGCCAAGCTCTACAAGCTCGCGGACGCCGCCACCAAGGCGCTCACCGTGGACTCCGGCATCGGCAGCGTCGACAAGCTCAAGGACCTGGCGCAGGACATCAGCAAGGTGGACACCAAGAACATCACCTTCACCACCGTGCCGGTCCTGGACGACCCCAAGGACAACGACCGGCTCGTCCTCAAGCAGCCCGACGCCGGGCAGGTGTTCTCGATGATCGCGGGCGACCGCTCGCTGACCGAGACGGCCGCCCCGCCGGCCGCCGGGACCCCTGCCCCGGCCACCCCCTCCGCCGCCGCCCCGACCACCACCGCCCCGGCGGTGGACGCCAAGGACGTCCGGGTGACGGTGCGCAACGGCAGCGGGACGCGCGGGCAGTCCGGTCCGACCGTGGAGAAGCTGAAGGCCAAGGGCTTCGCCAAGGCCGCGGTCGGCTCCGACGCGGCGGTCACGGCGACCACCACCGTGTCGTACCCGGCCGGTCAGGAGGCCGAGGCCGCCGCCCTGGCCGGCGCCCTCGGGCTGCCCGCCGACGCCGTACGGCCGGACCCGAAGGCGGACCCGAAGGGTGCGCTGGTGCTGGTGCTCGGCAAGGACGTCCTCGCGACCCCCGCCCAGGCGCCGACGGAGGCGCCGAAGGACCTCCAGCGGGTGCAGGCGGACGACACCGACATCTGCGCCAAGTAGCCGGCGGGGGGGCGGGTGTTCCGTCGTCACCGGCGAGCACGGCGGCCGGGCCCGGCTCGGTCCGGGCCGCGCCACCCCGCCCTCGTACCTACCGACGGTGGCGGGTGCCGCCGCTCAGCGCGCCCGGGAGAGCACGTCCTTCGAGGACGGGCTGACGCTCCCTATCACCCGGCGGGCCAGTGAGCGGGGTGAGGTGACGAAGCCGAAGCCCCAGCTGAGGTGCATGGTCGCGAACGCCACCGGCAACAGCGCCCTGGCCTTGAAGGACAGGCCGCGGCCCTCGACCACCGCGCCGCCCAGGATGCCCAGCAGGTAGGCGCCGGGCACCGCGAGGAAGGCCGGGTGGACGGCGACCCCGAGCACCAGGCCGAGCACGACCGCGAGCAGCGCGGACGGCGGGGCGAGGTAGCGCAGGTTGACCGAGCCGCGGTGGTAGCGGGTGACTACCCGGCGCCAGCGGCCGTAGTCCTTGTACTGCTTGGCCAGCGCCCGGACCGACGGCCGGGGCCGGTAGGTCACCTTGAGATGCGGGGTGAACCAGACCAGCCCGCCGTCCTGGCGGATCCGGTAGTTCAGCTCCCAGTCCTGGGCGCGGATGAACTCCTCGTTGTAACCGCCGAGCTTCTCCAGCACCTCCCGCCGGAACACCCCGAGGTAGACGGTGTCCGCCGGGCCGGCCAGGCCGCCGGTGTGGAAGGCCGCGTTGCCGACACCGAGTTTGGAGGTCATCGCAGCCGCGACCGCGTTCTCCCACTCGGTCTCGCCCTCGGCGTGCATGATGCCGCCGACGTTGGCCGCGTCCATCTCGCCGAGCATCCGGACCGCCGTGGTGATGTAGCCGGGGGTCAGCAGGCCGTGGCCGTCCACGCGCACCACTATCGGGTACTGCGAGCCCCGGATGGCGGCGTTCAGCCCCGCAGGGGTCCGGCCGGTGGGGTTCTCCACCGTACGCACCCGCGGATCCTCGGCCACCAGCTCGGCCGCGATGTCGGCGGTGCGGTCGGTGGAGGGGCCGAGGGCGATCACCACTTCCATCGGCCCGGGGTACTCCTGGTCCAGGATGCGCCGGACCGCCGTGCGCAGGTGTCGTTCCTCGTTGAGCACCGGCATGATCACGGAAACAGCCGGCAGCTCCTCAGCAGCCTTGGTGTTCATCGGGGCCAACCGTACCGGTGTCGACGCGTCTCCGTCTTGTCCCGGTCTGGGCGACTCCGGATACCCCGCAGGGCGGTACCGGCGCTGTGATCACGCCCACCGTACCGCTCCGCTTCCCGGAGCCCGAATCGGAGTGGGAACGGTGCAGGTTCGGGGCAGGTTCAGAGCCAGTGGTGAACGACGGTGAACAGCGCGAAACCGGCCAGCGAGAGGGAGTTCACCAAGTGCTGGGGGCGGCCCAGCCGGTCCGGCAGCACCCGGTCCGGGCGCAGGTCGGGGCGGGGGCGTGCCGCAGGGGCCGGGTGCTGTGCGCACCCGGCCCCTGCCCCCCGTACCCCCCGGTTTCCCCCGTTCCCCCCAAGGGGGTGACCCGACGTCCCCCGTCGCCGGGTCAGTCCGTCGCGATGGCCGCGAGGACGTTCATGCGTCCGGCCCGGAAGGCCGGGACGAGGGCGGCGACCAGGCCGATCACCACCGAGGAGACCAGCGTCACCGCGATCGTGGTGGTCGGGACGGAGAGCGTCCCGAGGCCCTGGTCCCGCAGCACCCGCTGGGCGGTGATGCCCCAGGCCAGGCCCAGCCCGGTGCCGAGGACGGCGCCGAACACCGCGATCACCACGGACTCCAGCCGGATCATCCGGCGCAGCTGGCGGCGGGAGAGCCCGATCGCCCGCAGCAGGCCGATCTCACGGGTCCGCTCGACCACCGACAGCGCCAGGGTGTTGACCACGCCGAGCACCGCGACGGTGATCGACAGGCCGACCAGTCCGTAGATCAGGTAGAGCAGGGTGTTGACCTGGGACTGCACCAGCTCCTTGTAGCCGGCCTGGTCCTTGACGGTCAGCTGCGGGTACTTCTTGAGCGCGTCCTCCAGGGCGGTCAGCGTCTTGGCGACGTCGGCGCCGGAGGAGGCCTTGGCGTAGAACACCCGGTCGGCGGGCTGGTCAGCGGCCGGGACGGCCTTGGCCATGGTGGCGAAGTCGACGAAGGAGGCGTCCCCGTAGAGCGAGCCCTTCTCGAACACGACGCCCACCGGCAGCACCTGGGTGTGGCCCCCGACGTAGCGGACGGTGATGCTGTCGCCGACCTTGAGGTTGTGGTCGGTGGCGAACTTCTCGCCGATGGCCAGCGAGCCGCGCCCGATCGACTCCACCGTGCCGGACTTGACCGGCAGCCGGAAGTCGGTGCTGAAGAAGCTCGGCGGCACGGCGGCGACCCCGGCCCGCTTGGTCTGCCCGTCGGGCAGCTGGAACTTGGCGTCGAGGTCCTTCTCGGTGGTGACGTGGTCGATGCCCTGGGTCCGCTTCACCGCGTCGATCATCTCGGTGGTGACGCCCGTCTGGCCGCCGCGGATGATGTAGTCCACGCCCACCGACTTGTCGATCTGCGCGCTGGCCGAGCTGACCGCCGAGGAGCTGAAGACCGAGGAGCCGATCACCAGCGCCAGACCGATCATCAGCGCGGCGGCGGTGGCGCCGGTGCGGCGCGGGTTGCGCATCGCGTTGCGCTGGGCGAGCTTGCCGGAGGGCCCGAACAGGGCCGGGAGCAGGGCCCCGAGCACCTTGATGACGACGGTGGCCAGCAGCGGGCCGAGCACCACGAAGCCGATCAGGGTGAGCACCAGGCCCAGGCCCAGGTACTGGCCGCCGGTGGACGCCTTCTCCTCGGTGCCGGCGAGCACCAGCAGGCCGGCGCCGCCTCCGGTCAGTAGCAGGCCGACGATCGTCCGCACGATGTTGGAGCGGGCCTCGGCCGGGGTGCCGTGGTCGCGCAGGGCGGCCATCGGCGCGATCTTGCTAGCCCGGCGGGCCGGGATCCAGGCCGCGATGACGGTGATCAGGATGCCCACCGCGTAGCCGGCCACGAACACGTCCGGCCCGATCTCCAGGTCGCCCGCGTTGAGGTCCATGCCGATCGCGTTCATCAGCTTGATCAGGCCGACCGCGACGCCCAGGCCGACCGCCACCCCGAGGGTCGAGCCGAGCACGCCCAGGATCAGCGCCTCGACCAGCACCGAGCCGTTCACCTGTCGGCGGCTGCCGCCGATGGCGCGCAGCAGGCCGATCTCGCGGGTGCGCTGGGCGACCAGCATCGAGAAGGTGTTGATGATCAGGAAGCCGCCGACGATCAGCGAGATACCGGCGAAGCCGAGCATCGCGTACTTCATGAAGTTGAGGCTGCTGCCGATCGCCTTGGTGTTCTCGTCCTTCTGCTCGGCCGCGGTCTTGACCTGGTATCCGGCGCCGACCTTGGCGAGGGCCTCGGCCTTGAGCTGGTCGTCGCTGCGGCTGCCGTCGCCGAAGGCCTCGACGGAGGTGTAGGCCTGCTCGCCGAGCAGCACCTGCTGGGCGGTCGGGGTGTCCAGGAAGGCCAGGGCCGCGCCCGGGTTGGTGGTGACGAAGGTGGCGATGCCGACGATCGTGTACTCGTGCTGTCCCCCGGCGTTGTCGACCCGGATCCTGTCGCCGACGCCGAGCTTGGCCTTCTTGGCGGTGTCCGCGTCCAGCACCAGTTCGCCGGAGTTCTGCGGGACGTGCCCGGAGGTGATCTTCACCGGGTTGCGCGGGGTGTCGGTCCAGTTGCCGAGCAGGGTGGGCGCGCCGGTGGTCGGGCCGACCAGCTTGTCGGTGGCCGGGTTGACCAGGATCGAGTTGCCGACCATGACCTGGCCGACGGCCGTCTTCACGCCGGGCACCGCGGCGACCTGCTGGGCCAGCGAGACCGGGATCGTCGGCGGCTTGTCGGCGGCCGGCTGGTCGTCGTCGTCGGCCGGCTTGGGCGGCTGGACCGAGATGTCCGAGGCCGTCGCGGCGAAGAGTTTGGAGAAGGTGCTGGTGGCGGTGTTGGAGAACACCAGGGTGCCGGACACGAAGGCGACCGACAGCACGACGGCGATGAGCGAGAGCGCCATCCGGCCCTTGTGGGCGAAAAAGCTCCGCAGCGAGGTCTTGAGCAGCATGGTGAGGTCGTCCCGTCGCTCAGCTGGTGCGCTTGCCGTCGAAACGGCGCATGCGTTCGAGGACGGAGTCGGCGGTGGGCGAGTGCATCTCGTCGACGATCACGCCGTCGGCGAGGAAGAGCACGCGGTCCGCGTAGCCGGCGGCGACCGGGTCGTGGGTGACCATGACCATGGTCTGGCCCAGCTCGTCCACCGAGCGACGCAGGAAGGTCAGCACCTCGGCGCCGGCCCGGGAGTCCAGGTTGCCGGTGGGCTCGTCGCCGAAGATGATCTCGGGTCGGGCGGCCAGGGCCCGGGCCACCGCGACGCGCTGCTGCTGGCCGCCGGAGAGCTGGGTGGGGCGGTGCTTGAGCCGGCCGGCCAGGCCGACGGTCTCCACCACCTGGTCCAGCCAGGCCGGGTCGGGCTTGCGGCCGGCGATGTCCATCGGGAGCGTGATGTTCTCCAGCGCGTTCAGGGTCGGCAGCAGGTTGAACGCCTGGAAGATGAAGCCGATCTTGTCGCGGCGCAGCCTGGTGAGCTGCTTGTCCTTGAGACCGGTGATCTCCGTGTCGCCGATCCAGATCCGACCGCTGCTGACCGTGTCCAGGCCGGCCAGGCAGTGCATCAGGGTCGACTTGCCGGAGCCGGAGGGACCCATGATCGCGGTGAACCGACCGCGCTGGATGTCCACGTCGACCGCGTCGAGGGCGGTCACCTTGGTCTCGCCCGAGCCGTACGCCTTGGTGATCTGACGGGCCGACGCGGCGACGGCGGACGGTCCACCGGGAAGCTGGGGGTCGTACACGGCTGCTGCTGCCGTCGTCACTGGAGTCTCCTAAGAAGTGGGCCCACCCGTTGGCCCCCACCCTGCCGACGCGGTCGGCCGCGGACCCGACGGAATCGGGCCGCGTTCGGGCGGGTGGGGACGTGAGATCCACGTTAGGAGTCGATTGCGGACCGCTCGTCCTCCGTCGGAATGAAGCGCTGCAACCAAGGTTCTACGGGGTGCGGCGCGCCTCCCCCTAGGGGCCGCCGCAGGCCTTCTCGGGGTCGCCCCGTACGGGACCGCGCCGACCGCGGCTCAGCCGGTCAGCGCGGGTGCGGCCAGCCGCTCCAGGGCGTCGGCGAAGCCCGCCACGACGGGGGCCAGCAGGGTGTCGCTCTCGCGCTCGACCAGGGTGGTGCCGTCCTCCCCGGCGGTGATGTGGCGGTCGAGCACGAACCAGCCCTGGGTGATGTGACCGGCGCCCATCGAGCTGAGCACCGGGCGCAGCGCGTAGTCCACCGCGAGGACGTGCGCGGGCGAGCCGCCGGTGGCCAGCGGCAGGACGGCTTTGCCGGCCAGGGCGTACTGCGGGAGCACGTCCAGCAGGGCCTTCAGCAGGCCCGAGTAGGCGGCCTTGTAGACGGGGGTGCCGATGACCACGCCGTCGGCGCGGGCGAACAGCTCGGTGACGGCGACGATCTCGGGGTGGTCGAAGTCGCCGGACAGCAGCGCGTGCGCGGGCAGGCTGCGGGCCTCGAAGGGGATGACGCGGTGGCCGCGGTCGACGAGACGGGCGTCGACGTGGCGCAGCAGGCGGGTGGTGCGGGAGGTGGCGGACGGGGAGCCGGAAACGGACAGGACGGTGGCCATGGTTCACCTCTGGCTGGAAGCGGGGGCGGCTCTGCGAAACGGCGCCGCAGCGGGCAGGGCGCTGCGGTTCGGTGCTCGGAAGGGGGCGTCTCGACGGGGGCGAGGCGCGGGCGTCAGCCGCGACAGAGCGAGCAGGCCACCCCACGCCGCAGGTCGACGTACCGCCGACGCGTGAGTGCCCAACGCTGATCCATGCCTGAAATGCAAACACGCTGTGTTCGAGGCGGTCAAGAATCGTTTCGGCAGCTGGAACACGGGTGACGGGACGTTTCAGCGGAACGATCCGGTACGTGCATCAAAACTGCTACAAGAGGCCTGGTGGGCCCCCCGGGGGGAGTCAGCACGACCGGGGTCGGGCATCCTCGACGGCATGAACACGTGGCAGGAGGGCCGCCCGGGCGGCGGTGGGAACCCGTACGGCGGCAACGGCGGAGGCGGGGCGGCGGCCGAGCCGCCGCTGCCGGCCTCGTTGAACCCGCGTGGGCCGGGGGCGCCCGCGCCGCGGCAGCCCGAGCCCTCCCGGTACGGCGGCATCCCCCGGCAGGGCTCGCCCGGCGGTCCGGGCGGTCCCGGTGGCCCCGGTGGCCCGGGTGGCCCGGGTGGCCCCGGTGGCCCGGGTGGCCCCGGTGGCCCGGCCGGTGTGCGGCCGGCCGGTGCGCAGGCCAAGCGCTGGCCGCGGCGCCGGATCATCAAGTGGTCGGTCTTCGGCCTGCTGATCGCCGTCATGGTGACCGCCGTGTCCACCTACTTCTGGGCGGACTCCAAGCTCAACCACGAGAACGTGCTGGCCGACTACCCGGGCCGCCCGGCGGCGGGCAAGGGCACCAACTGGCTGATCGTCGGCTCGGACAGCCGCGAGGGCCTCACCGACGCCCAGATGGAGGACATGCACACCGGCCACGACGTCGAGGGCAAGCGCAGCGACTCGATGATGATCCTGCACGTCGGGGACCACGGGAACACCCTGATGAGCATCCCGCGCGACTCCTGGGTGCCGATCCCCGAGTTCAAGACGAGCAGCGGGAAGACCGTCAAGGCCACCACCTCGAAGATCAACTCGGCGTTCGCCAACGGCAACGGCCGGCTCCTGGTGCAGACCGTCGAGATGAACACCGGCATCCACATCGACCACTACGCCGAGATCGGCTTCGCCGGGTTCGCCGGCATCGTCGACTCCATCGGCGGCGTCGAGATGCACATCGACCAGGACATCAAGGACAAGGACTCCGGCCTCGACCTCAAGGCCGGCGACCAGACCCTGAACGGGAAGCAGGCCCTCGCCTTCGTCCGCCAGCGCCACCAGATGGCCGACCAGGACCTCGGCCGGATGCGCAACCAGCAGAAGTTCCTCGGTGCCCTCGCCCACCAGGCCGCCTCCCCGGGCACCGTGCTCAACCCGTTCACCTTCTACCCGCTGGTCGACTCGGCGCTCGGCACCCTGATCGTCGACGACGACTGCGGGCTGACCGACCTGGGCTCGCTCTTCCTCGCCATGAAGGACGTCAACGGCGGCGGCGGCAAGACCATGACCGTCCCGATCGGCAACGCGGACTTCCACACCAAGACCGGCGAGTCCGCGGTGCAGTGGGACGCCAACAAGTCCAAGCAGGTCTTCGACGCCTTCAAGAACGACAGCGCGGTGCCGGACTTCAAGTAACCGACGACTTCGAGTGACCGCCCCGTCGCAATGGGCGGATGTCACTTCGGCATCGCGCTCCCGCCCCGGACTCAGGCCGACGGGGCGGCCGGCAGCCGGTCCAGCGCGATGCCGAAGTGCTCGCGGTACGCGGACAGCGCCCCGGCGTCGGTGAGTTGCTCCTCGGTGCGGGTGCCGTCGGGGGCGGTCCGGATCAGTCGGGTGCCGCTGAGAGTGGTCCGTCCGCCGTCCGGGGCGAGGAGCGAGCAGGTGGCCGACCGGGTGAAGTGGGACTGCGGCGAGGTGGCCTGCCACCAGCAGGTCGGCCCGAAGTCGGCCAGCCGGTACGGGCGCGGGTCGAGCCGGTACTGCGGTGCGCCGTCCAGTCGTACGTCCAGCTCGCCGTGGTCGCCGTACGGACTGATCGCGACCGTGCCGTGCGGGTCGGACTGCGGGCCGCGCTCGTCCAGGCGCAGCGGGAGCAGGCTGAAGCGGCCGAAACCCACGTCGACCAGCCACGGTTCGTCCAGGTCGACCCGCAGCGCCAGGTGGTCGAACGGCGGCCCGGGGCGCTCCCCGTCGAAGACCCGGGCGGCCAGCAGGCTCACCCGGTAGCCCAGTGAGCGCAGCAACTCGGCGAAGGCGCCGTTGAGTTCGTAGCAGAAGCCGCCGCGCCGCCGGTCCACCAGCTTCGCCACCAGCGCCGCCGGCTCCAGCACCACGGGCTCGCCGAGGTGGATGCTCAGGTTCTCGAACGGCACCGCGCGCAGGTGGGCCCGCTGCAACCGCGCCAGGCCCTCCGCCGACGGCGGCCCGGGCTCGGCCAGCCCGATCCGCTCCAGGTACGCCGCCCGTACGGCCGGTGCCAGCCCCTCGTACGCCTTCTCGTGATCCACCCGCTCATTCCACCCCGGCCGTGGGCGGGCGGCCATCGGTCCTTCGACCTAGGGCGTGTACGCGGGAACACCACCGCCCCGGAGCGGGAGGTCGGCAGGTCCGACTTCCCGCTCCGGGGCGGTGGGCTGTCACCGGTCCCGAAGGGCGGTGGCTACTCGACCACGCCGGACTTGGCGATGGTGATCTTGGCCGAGGTGCGGCCGCTCTGCGAGCCGAGGCCCTCGATCTTCTTCACCAGGTCCATGCCCTCGACGACCTCGCCGAAGACGACGTGCTTGCCGTCCAGCCAGTCGGTGACGATGGTGGTGATGAAGAACTGCGAACCGTTGGTGTTGCGGCCGGCGTTGGCCATCGACAGCAGGCCCGGGCGGTCGTGCTTGAGCTTGAAGTTCTCGTCCTCGAACTTCGCACCGTAGATGCTCTTGCCGCCGGTGCCGTTGTGGTTGGTGAAGTCACCGCCCTGCAGCATGAAGGCCGGGATCACGCGGTGGAAGCCGGAGCCCTCGTAGCCGAAGCCGTTCTGGCCGGTGGCCAGCTCGCGGAAGTTGCGGGCGGTCTTCGGGACGTCCTCGTCAAAGAGCTTGAAGACGATGCGGCCCGCCGGCTCGTCGTTGATGGTGATGTCGAAGAAAACGTTGGAACCCATGCAGGGATCATGGCACGAGCGGCCGGGCGTCGCTCGCCACCCCCGGAGGGCGCGAGGTCACAGCGGCGTGTTATCCGGCCAGCGTCGGGTAGTCGGTGCACCCCTCGGAGGTGAGGTCCGCCCGACGGACCGGCGTGAGCGAGCGCTCGCTGCGGTACTACGAGCAGCAGGGCCTGCTGACCGCCCGGCGCACCGACGGCGGCCACCGAGAGTACCCGGAGGTGGTGGTGGACCGGGTGGTCCACATCCAGGAGTTGTTCGCGGCCGGGCTGCACAGCCGCACCGTCTACAAGGTCCCCCTGCATGCGGGACTCGGACGGCGGCCCGAGCGAGATCGCCACGCCCAAGCTGGTCGAGGAGCTCACCGCGGAGCGCGACCGGATCGACCGGATGATCGTCGATCTGCCGCGCTCACGCGAGGTGCTGGACGAGGTGATCGTCACCGCCGCCGGGAAGCCCGAGGCGGCCCAGGGCCTTCACGCCTTCAGCTTGCGCCAGACCGTCTCCAGGGCGGCGATGTCCGCCTCGTCCAGCCGCTCGGTGAAGACCGGCGCGAGGACGGCCCGCCGGGTGGCGTCGGCCTCGGCGAAGAGGGCGCGGCCCTGCTCGGTCAGCTCGATCCGCACCGAGCGGGCGTCCGAGGCCGAGGACGTACGGGAGACCAGCCCGCGGGCGGCCAAGGCGTCCACCACCCGGGAGACCTGGCTGCGGCTGAGCATGGTCTTCGCGCCGAGGTCGGAGGCGGCGACCGGCTCCGACTGGCCGTTCAGCCAGAGCATCACCTCGAACCAGGACAGCGGCAGCCCGTGCACCCGGGCGAGTTCGCGGTCCACCCGCGCGGCGAGGGTGGTGCCGGCCCAGACCAGGCCGTAGAAGACGTGGTCCTGCTCCGACAGCGGGCCCAGGGTGAGATCGGCACGATCCATGGCGTTCATCGTACCGAGGTTGCGTGCGCGTGCACACAGAGACCAGTGCGTGCGTGCGCACGCGACGCCCCGTTGAGCGTGTGGACATGGCGGGCAGCCCAGGGAACCGGGCTGCCCGCCGTCGCCCGGTTTCCCGGGAGTGCACCGGGAGGGCGCTCAGGCGCCGGCCGGGTAGTCGGTGCCGCGGCCGACCGCCGCCCAGGCCTCGGTCTCGCTGCGCGCGCCGTCCAGGTTGCCGAGGATCGCGTCCACGGCGTCGGTGCCGAGCGCGAGCCGCAGCGGGGTCCGCTCGGCGGCCAGCGCGGCCAGGATCGCCTCGGCGGCCTTCACCGGGTCACCCGGCTGCTTGCCGTCCGAGTCCGGCAGGCCGGTGCGGACCGGGCCGACCACAGGCTCGTAGGCGTCGATCGGGGTGGCGTGGGCGAGGGCGTCGCCGCCCGCGAAGCCGGTCCGGAACGCGCCCGGCTCGACGATCAGCACCTTGATCCCGAAGCCGGCCACCTCCTGGGCCAGCGCCTCGGACAGCCCCTCCAGGGCGAACTTGGTGGCCGAGTAGGCCCCCACGCCGGGGAAGGAGAACCGGCCGCCCATGCTGCTCATCTGCACCACGGCGCCACTGCCCTGGGCCCGCATGTGCGGCAGCACGGCCCGGGTGAGCGCGGCCGGGCCGAAGAAGTGCAGGTCCATGAGGTCCCGCAGTTCGCGGTCGGTGTACTCCTCGACGGCGCCGATCAGGCCGCGCCCGGCGTTGTTCACCAGGACGTCGATCCGGCCGAGCCGGGACAGCGCCTCCTCGACGGCGGCGGCGACCTGCTCCTGGTCGGTGACGTCCAGCCGGACCGGGACGACCCGGCCGGGGTGGGCGGCCTCCAGCTCGGCCAGCGCCTCGGGCCGGCGGGCGGCGGCGACCACGGTGTCGCCGGCGGCGATGGCGGCCTCGGCGATGGCCTGGCCGAAGCCGGAGTTGGCGCCGGTGATCAGCCAGACCCTGCCGGTGGTCTCGTGGGCGGTCATCTGCATTCCTCCGTACTCGGTTGCACTGCAAGAAAGTTGACGGTCATTTATACGACACCGCCGCGACCGGCGATCAGGGCCGTACGGGAACGCCGGAGCCCCCGGCCGATCGGAATCGGCCGGGGGCTCCGGGGAGTTCGAGGTGGAGCGCCGTTACGGCAGGTTGCGGGCCATCACGATGCGCTGGACCTGGTTGGTGCCCTCGTAGATCTGGGTGATCTTCGCGTCGCGCATCATCCGCTCCAC
>NZ_JBSFJV010000071.1:0-41117 GCF_053598235.1 Kitasatospora sp. NPDC001159 | reverse complement strand
GTGAACTCGCCCTGGGGGAACGCGATGCTGACGTCGTCGAGGGCGACCACGCGGGTCTCGCCCTCCCCGTAGACCTTGTTCAGGCCGGTGGCGCGAGCGGCGGCGCGGCCAGTGAGGACTGCGGTTGCGGGGAACGTCACGTGGACTCCTGGGACGAATCGGATTTTCCTACCGTTCCATCCTCCCAAGCCGTTCGAATGCGACGTGTATGCCGAGGAGGCGACCGACCCCCGCCGACCCGACGGTGCGGCGGGGGCCGTCTCCTCCTCAGGTATGACGCCTCTCCCTGAGGACCAAAGTTCCCGGTGGGCTACTCCACCGCGACGCCGAAGGCGGTGGCCAGCCCGGCCAGACCGTTCGTCACCGCGCGGCCCGAGGGCGCGAACTGCCAGCCGCCGTCGGCCCGTCGGAACGCGCCCAGGAGCATCGCCGAGTCCGGGATGCCGCCGTTGGAGCCCGGCCACTTGGCCGGTCCGGCGGCGCCCGGCCCGTACGAGGCGGCCACGGCGAGCCCGTACACATAGCCGAGCGGCAGCGCCGGTGGCTCCTCCTCCTCGGTGGAGACCGCGACCACCACCTCGTCGACGGCCGCCGGCAGCCGGCGCAGGTCCAGGGTCAGCCGTGCCGCCCGGGTCGGCTCGCCCGGCACCGAGCGGGTCGGGTGCAGCCGGACGGCGCCGTCCGGGTCCTGCGGGTTGTTGAAGAACACGAAGTGCTCGTCGCTGAGCACCCGGCCCTCGGCGCAGAGGAAGGCGGTGACGTCCAGCTCCACCGCGTCCCCGCCGGCGGTGCGGCTCTGCCAGCTGACCGTGAGGGCGCTCTGCGCGGCGCGCGGCTCCTCGCTGGGCTGCTCCCGGGCCGGGGCCGGGGCGCGCCCGCCGCCGAGGCGGCCGCGCAGCCCCTGCTCGGCCAGCAGCTCGACCAGCTCCGGCCCGCTCAGCAGGGTCAGCGGCTTGCCCTCGATGTAGCTGTACGAGCCGCGGCCGAAGCCCGCGGTGGTGACCAGGATGCCCTTGATCGCGCCGTGGTGGCGGACGGTGGACTCCAGGTCGCGCACGGCCGTCGGCGGGACGGTCTTCTTGTAGCGCTTGGCCTGGATCACGATCTTGCCGCCGGTCACCGGGTCCAGGTCCTCGGCGATCACGTCCACCCCGACGTCACCGCTGCGGGCCGTGGTCATCACCCGGAAGCCGCGCAGCCGGAACAGCTTGGCGATCAGGTCCTCGAACTCGATCGGGTCCATCTCGAAGAGGTCCGGCTCGTCCTCGCCGCCGTGCCCGGCCAGGCTCCCGCCGACCGTCTCCGGCAACCGGTCCGGCTTCACCTCGTCCAACCGCTCCGGCCGTGCGGACACCTTGCCGCCCAGGCCCTGGAAGCACTCCACCGGCGCCACCCGGTCCAGCGCCAGTGCGGCGAACTCGGTTCGGGAGACGGTCAGCGTGGACAGGAAGCGCTCGGCCTCCCGGCCGGTCGCCGGGTCGATGCCGAGGACGAAACCGTTCAGCACCACCGAGTCCAGCATCCCGTCCCGGTCCGCCCGGAACAGCTCCGCGGCCACCCGCAGCGCCGACTGCGCCAGCACCTCCCGGTACAGCGCCTTGCGCTCGGTCGCCGGGCGGGCCACCTCGGCCTCGCGGTCGTCCGTCTTCACGTACCGCACCCGGGAGGCGGCCGGCACCACGTCCGGACCGGGCAGCTCCCAGTTCACCACCAGCTGACGGCTGGTCGCCTCCCAGGCCGCCACCAGCCGGTGCGGGAAGCCCTCCGGCCAGGCCTCCGAGGCGTACAGACCGGCCGTGAAGTACTCCTGCACCGCCTCCGGCTCACCCGCCCGCAGCCGCCGCAGCAACTCCTCGGTACCAGCCCCGCGCTCCTCCTCCTCGTGGCGGAAGCGCTCCGCCCAGGCCAGGTACTCCTGGTGGTACGCGGCCAGCCGGCGCTGCCGGTCCGCCTCCCGCGCCTGCGCGGCGTACCAGTCCTGCTCGAACCGGGCGCGGGCCTGGGCCACGTACTGCTCGTACTGCCGCCGCACCCCGGCGTTGCGGGCCTGCGCTGCGTCCGGCGGCGGCACGTGGTAGGCGGCGGAGGTCTGGTCGGGCATCGGCACCGGCTCGCCCAGCGGCCCCGGATCGAACGGCGGCACCGGACGCGGCGCCAGCAGCGCCTGCGGCCCGAACCCCGGCGCGGCCAGGCCGGCCGCCAGCAGCCCGCGCAACTCCTCGACCCGGGCGTCCAGTTCGGCCGTCTGCCGGGCCGCCTCCGCCTCCCGCGACTGCTGGTACGCCCGCTGCGCCTCCCGCTCGTTACGGGCGGCCGCCCGCTGCGCCTCGCGCTGCGCGCGCTCGTGCCGACGCAACTCCGCCGCCTCGGCGCGCCAACGGGCCTCCTCCCGACGCTGCTGCTGCCGCTGCGCCTCCGCCCAGACCGCCAGCACCCCGCTGTTCCGCCGCCCCGCCACCGTCCACCCCTTCGCGCTCCGTACCGACCTGGCCGCCCGCGCCACCTCCCGGCGACACCGCCGACCGCGCCCGCCACAATAGAACGTGGACACCCGACCGGGGCAAGCGCCTACGACCTGCGGGGCTTGCGCCCGGGCGGCGGGGCGCCTCCGCCCCGACGGGGCATCAGTTCCCCTCCGCCCCGCACCTCCGCCCCGCCGTCACGGCCTGCGCCCCCGGAAGGTGCGGCGCAGGCCGCCGACCCAGGCCTCGGGGTTCTCCCAGGGGATGAAGTGCCCGCCGTGCTCGTGGGCGGTGAGGTCGACGTGGTGGTACCGGTCGGCCCGGTCGCTGTCGAGGAAGCCCGTAACTGTCTGACTTCCTCATGCATCTCTCCGGAGCGACGTCAGCGCTGTCAGCGGCGGCGGGTAGCCTCGCCTGATCGAGGACCTACAGGGAGGGATGCCCGTGACGATCCCCGCACCGCAGCACCCGGACCGGCCCGCCGGCTGGATCTCCACCGGCCTGAGCTGGCACGACGGCCGGGCCCTGCTCGGCGCCGTGCGCGGCACCACGGTGCACGAGCGCGCCGTCGCGCCGGGTACGGAGGTCGGCTGGCTGCTCGGCGGCCCGCGCCGCTGCACCGGGGCCTGGCTGGCCGGGGCGACGGAGCGCACGCCCTGCCCGCACCACGCGGTGATCGACCCGGACGGCAGCGCGACGCAGTGCCCGGCCTGCCAGAGCGTGGACCGGGGCCTGGCCCTGGCCCGGGACCAGATCCTGGACGACGGCCGCACCTACCTGCTCTACCTCGCCTGGTTCGGCGAGGGCCTGCTGAAGATCGGCCTGACCGCCGAGCAGCGCGGTGACAGCCGACTGCTCGAACAGGGTGCGCTGGCGTACGCGTTCACCGCGCGCGGCAGCCTGCCCGCGATCCGCCGCGCCGAACTCACCGTCGCCGCCGCGGGGATGGCCCGCGAGCGGTTCAAGTCCCGGCTGAAGACGGATCACTGGTGGGCACACGGCGACGCCGGGTACCGCCGTACGGTGCTCACCGAGGCCCGCGTCCAGGCACACCGGCTGCTGGACGGCCACGCCCTGGAGCTGCTCGCCGACCGCCCGGTGGTGGACCACGTCGAGCGCTTCGGCCTGGGCGGCGGCGCCCCCGAGACCTACCGGGTGATCGCCGGGCTGACCGCGGGCGCGGTGATCGCGGGCACGCTGCGTCCGCCGGTGGGGCGACACCTCTTCCTGGACCAGCCGGACGGCGCCGGCCCGCTGCTGCTGGACACCCGGCGGCTCACCGGCTGGACGCTCACGCCGGTCACCGGCCGGGGCTCGGAGGGGCTGGTTCTGGAGAGGAGGGTCCGCCCGCCGGAGCCTGACACCCAGGAGGCGCTGTTCTGAGCTCGGCCATCTTCTGGCACTGGTTGCCCGTTGGAACCATTCGACCTTCGAGCCCGGCCGGCGCCCGGGCAGGCGTCGGCCGGCCGATCAGCCGCTGATCAGGGCCAGGAGCTGGTTCGCCAGGCCCAGCGCGGGCGTGGCGGCATCGCCGATGCGCTGTGTCACGCCGGCCAGCAGGAGGAGGGTGTTGCGCCAGCCGCGCCGCTCCTCGGAGGCCGGGTCGCGCAGCACGGGGAGGGCTTCGGTGAGGCTCTGCCGGTCCTCCTCGTGCACCCGCGAGTCGCGCGCCAACTCGGCCACCACGGCGGCGAGCTGGGCGAACATCGCGGCGATCTCGGGCGGCAGGGCCTGGTCGCCGACCGGGCCGTTGTTGTGCTGGACGCCGACGTTGTGGTGGCCGCCGTGGATGGTGACCTGGTCGCCGACGTGGATCTGCGGATTGTTGCCGCTCATTTGCTGACTCCCGTGTTCCCCTGGCCGCCGTAGATGTTGACGTTGTCGCCGAACTGGTAGTGCCGCAGGTCGACGATGATGCTGCTGACGAACTGCTGGAACTCGATCTGCGGGTTCTCGATCGCCTGTGTGATGGCGGCCTGCAGTTCGTGCGCGGGCGCCGGTGACTCCCAGGCCAGTAGCGCGGTCGGCGGCCCCGCCGTGTCGACGGTCAGCGCGTGCAGGCGCTTCTGGCGCAGGACCGGCAGGGTGAAGATCAGGAAGTAGAGCACCACGAGGACCAGCGCCAGCACCGCGACCCAGCTCGAGTCGGAGTTCCGCCCGCTTCTGCTCAGCGAGTCGGAGGCGCCGGTGAAGGAATTGAGCCCGATGATCACGAACGCGACCGGGATGACCGTGCCCGCGAGCTTGAGGAACCGTACGATCGCGCCGAGGTAGTCCGGCACGATGATCGTGATGCTCACCCGGGCGATGTTCGCCAGCGGGTACGCTGCGGCCCCGACCCAGAGGAAGCGCCTGGTCACGGCCACCCGGATGGTGGACCGGGAGTGTGAGAGCGCGGGTATCGGGGGCGGTGGGGCCGCTGGTGGAGGTGCCGACGGTGGCGGCGGGGTGAACGGTGTGGATCCGGTTTGACCGGACCAGGTCGAGTCAGCCGGTTCGGTCGGCTGCATGTGCATTCCCCCAAGGCTTTCGAGCGCGGTACGACAATAAACCAGCATGCTTCAGTCATGCACAAGTTCTTTGTCGGACTCAGACGTTGACGGATCATCGGAAGGTCCGGCAATGCGCACTCGATCACCGAGCCGGGGCAGCCCCCGGGTTCAGTCCAGCTTGCTGCGCACCCCGCCCGGCCCCGAGCGAGCCCGGCGCGACAGCGGCGGTCGGGACGGGCGAACGTCGCCGCGTCCGAGGACGGGCTCGACGCTCTCGGCGGCGCGCCGGGCGAGCGCGGCCCGGGCGGCGGCCAGCGCGACCCGGGCGAGCAGCGGGTCCTCCCGCTCACCGGCCGTGCGCTTGGCCGTCTGACAGGAGGAGCACCAGACCGGCGAGGCCGGCCCGTCCGGGTAGACCATGTCCTCCGGCGGCAGGTAGTGCCCACCGCACTCGACGCATTCGAAGACCAACCTCATCCGACGATCACCGTCCCGGATCCGTGGCACCGACCGCAGGGTGACCAGAAGGTGTGAATCCTGGGCACCATGCTCCCTTCCTGGTCCAGTTCGACCGTTGCCTCGGTCTTCTGGGTCCCCCCGGACCCGCCGCAGCCGGAGCAGGACTGAACCTCGGGCATATGCCGTCCTTCCGTAGCGGAGGACCACCGTAGCGCGATTTCCGGTCACGCAGCACCGCTCGCGGCGATCCACCACCCGTACGGGGAGCGTGAGATGCCCGCGCACGCCCTGCCGCGAAGAGCGTCGGTCCCCCGCGCGAGCACCTGCGCGAGGGACCGACCGACCATGGGGGAGAGGGCGCGTCAGCTGCGGGCGGCCCGCAGGAACTCCCGGTTCATCGCCGCGATGCTCGGCAGCGGGATGCCCTTGGGGCAGGCGGTGGCGCACTCGCCGGTGTTGGTGCAGCCGCCGAAGCCCTCGGCGTCCATCGCCGCGACCATGTTCCGCACCCGGGCGGCGCGTTCGGGCGCGCCCTGCGGCAGCACGTTGAGGTGCACCACCTTGGCGGAGGTGAACAGCATCGCCGAGCCGTTCGGGCAGGCGGCCACGCAGGCGCCGCAGCCGATGCACTCGGCGTGCTCGAAGGCCGTGTCCGCAGCCTCCTTGGGGACGGGCGTCGCGTGTGCATCGGGGGCGCTGCCGGTGGGGGCGGTGATGTAGCCGCCGGAGCCGATGATCCGGTCGAAGGCCGTGCGGTCCACCACCAGGTCCTTGACCACCGGGAAGGCCGCCGCCCGCCAGGGCTCGACGTCGATGGTGTCGCCGTCCTTGAAGTGCCGCATGTGCAGCTGGCAGGTGGTGGTCCGCTCGGGGCCGTGCGCCTGGCCGTTGATGACCATGCCGCAGGCGCCGCAGATGCCCTCGCGGCAGTCGTGGTCGAAGGCGACCGGCTGGTCGCCGCGGGTGATCAGCTCCTCGTTGAGGGTGTCGAGCATCTCCAGGAAGGACATGTCCGGGCTGATCCCGCTGACCTGGTAGGTGGTCATCGACCCGGGTGCGTCCGGGCCCGCCTGGCGCCAGATGCGCAGGGTGAGGTTCATGCGTAGCTCCGCTGGGTGGGGTGGACGTACTCGAAGTCGAGCGCCTCGCGGTGGAGGACGGGTGCCGCGCCGGTGCCGGTGAACTCCCAGGCGGCGGCGTAGGTGAACTCCTCGTCGCGCCGGGCGGCCTCGCCCTCGGGGGTCTGGCTCTCGGTGCGGAAGTGGCCGCCGCAGGACTCGGCGCGGTGCAGCGCGTCCAGGCACATCAGCTCGGCCAGCTCGAAGTAGTCGACCAGCCGGTTGGCCTTCTCCAGCGACTGGTTGAGCTCCTGCCCGGTGCCGGGCACCTTGATCCGGCGCCAGAACTCCTCGCGCAGCTGCGGGATCCGCTCCAGTGCACGCTTCAGCCCTGCCTCGTCGCGGGCCATCCCGCACTCGTCCCAGAGGAGTTCGCCGAGCTCGCGGTGGAAGGAGTCCGGGGTGCGGTCGCCGTCGACCGAGAGGATCAGGTTGAGCCGGTCCTCGACCTCCGCCTCGACCTCGGTGAGCACCGGGTGGTCGGCGGGCACGGCGGCCAGCGGGTGGCGGGCCAGGTAGTCGTTGAGGGTGGGCGGCAGCACGAAGTAGCCGTCGGCCAGGCCCTGCATCAGCGCGCTGGCGCCGAGCCGGTTGGCGCCGTGGTCGGAGAAGTTGGCCTCGCCGACCGCGAACAGGCCCGGGATGCTGGTCTGCAGGTCGTAGTCGACCCAGAGCCCGCCCATCGTGTAGTGGATCGCCGGGTAGATCCGCATCGGCACCCGGTACGGGTCCTCGGCGGTGATCCGCTCGTACATGTCGAAGAGGTTGCCGTACCTGGCCTCCACCGCGTCCCGGCCCATCCGGCGGATGGCGTCCGCGAAGTCCAGGTACACGCCCTGCCCGCCGGGGCCGACGCCGCGGCCCTCGTCGCAGACGTTCTTGGCTGCCCGGGAGGCGATGTCGCGCGGCACCAGGTTGCCGAAGGACGGGTAGATCCGTTCCAGGTAGTAGTCCCGCTCCTCCTCCGGGATCTGCGCGGGCGGGCGGTTGTCACCCTTGGCCTTGGGTACCCAGATCCTGCCGTCGTTGCGCAGCGACTCGCTCATCAGGGTGAGCTTGGACTGGTGGTCGCCGGAGCGCGGGATGCAGGTCGGGTGGATCTGGGTGAAGCACGGGTTGGCGAAGTAGGCGCCGCGCCGGTGGGCCCGCCAGATCGCGGTGGCGTTGGAGTTCTTGGCGTTGGTGGAGAGGTAGAAGACGTTGCCGTAGCCGCCGGTGGCGAGGACGACGGCGTCCGCGGTGTAGCTGGTGATCTCGCCGGTGACCAGGTCGCGGGCGACGATGCCGCGGGCCCGGCCGTCCACCACCAACAGGTCGAGCATCTCGGTGCGCGGATGGATCTCCACGTTCCCGGCGGCGATCTGCCGGGACAGCGCCTGGTAGGCGCCGAGCAGCAGCTGCTGGCCGGTCTGGCCGCGGGCGTAGAAGGTCCGGGAGACCTGCACGCCGCCGAACGAGCGGGTGTCCAGCAGGCCGCCGTACTCGCGGGCGAAGGGCACGCCCTGGGCCACGCACTGGTCGATGATCTCCACCGACACCTGGGCCAGCCGGTGCACATTGGACTCGCGGGCGCGGAAGTCGCCGCCCTTGACCGTGTCGTAGAACAGCCGGCGGACCGAGTCGCCGTCGTTGCGGTAGTTCTTGGCCGCGTTGATGCCGCCCTGGGCGGCGATCGAGTGGGCGCGTCGCGGGGAGTCCTGGAAGCAGAACTGGACGACGTGGTAGCCCTGTTCGGCGAGGGTGGCGCCGGCCGCGCCGCCGGCCAGGCCGGTGCCGACCACGATCACTGTGTGCTTGCGCCGGTTCGCCGGGTTGACCAGCTTGGCGTCGAACCGCCGCTGGTCCCAGCGCTGTTCGATCGGTCCGGCGGGTGCTTTGGTGTCGGCGATCGACTCGCCGACGGTGTACTCCAGGTAGCTCACTTCACAACTCCGAACATCACGGCCACGGGAACGGACAGGAAGCCCGCGGTCAGCAGCAGCGCCAGGCCGTTGGCGGCCAGCTTCAGCACCTTGTCGCGGCGGGCGTTGTTGGCGCCGAGGGTCTGCGCGGCGCTCCAGAAGCCGTGCCGGATGTGGAAGCCGAGGGCCAGCATCGCGACGATGTAGATCACGTCGCTGTACCAGCGGCCGAAGGTGCCCACCACGTTCTGGTACACGTGCCCGTGCTCGGCGACCGGGTTCACCGTCAGCGTGGTCAGGTCGAGGATGTGCCAGACGATGAACAGCGCCAGGATCACCCCGCCCCAGCGCATGGTCCGGGTCGCGTAGCTGGCGCGCCGGCGATGGTGCACGTACTTGTTCGGGCGGGCGGCCAGGTCGCGGCGGCTGAGCTGGTACGCGGACACGCCGTGCAGCGCGACGGCGGCCAGCAGGCCGGCCCGGGCGATCCACAGGAACCACTCGTAGCGCAGGAAGGGCTCGCCAAGCGTGCGCAGCCAGTGCGCATAGCCGTTGATCTCGTCCGGCCCGAAGAAGACCTTGAGGTTCCCCAGCATGTGCGCGACCAGGTACAGCAGCATGACCAGTCCGCTGACGGCCATGACCGCCTTCTTGCCGACGGTCGACCGCCACAGGGTCAGCAGGGTGGACGGATGCCTGGCCGTCCGAGTCGCGGTTGTCATGTCGGCCACCGTAGGAAGCGGTGGGACGGTGTGTCCAAGACATGATGCAGCTCACGACGATAGGCATTGTCTATCGAGACGCCGTACGCTGGGTGGATGCAGCTCCAGCAGCTCCGTTACTTCCTGGCCGTGGCAGATACCTGCCACTTCACCCGGGCGGCCGAGTCCGTGCACGTGGCCCAACCGTCCCTTTCGCAGCAGATCCGGGCACTGGAGCGGGAGTTGGGTGCCGAGCTGTTCCACCGCACCCGGGGCAACATCGCCCTCACCGACGCGGGCGACGCCCTCCTGCCGCTGGCCCGGCGCATCGTCGCGGACGCCGAGAGCGCCCGCCTCGCCGTCCAGGAGACGGTGCAGCTGCGCCGCGGTCGGGTCCGGCTGGGGGCGCCGCCGAGCCTGTGCACCAGCCTGGTGCCGGACGTGCTGCGGGTGTTCCGGGACCGCTACCCGGGCGTGGCCCTGGGGGTGCGCGAGGGTGGCTCGCGGGACCTGGTGCGCTGGCTGGCGGCGGGGGAACTGGACCTCGCGCTGATCATCACCCCGCCGAGCGGGGAGGCGGCCCCCGCCCTCGCGGTCACCGAACTGCTGCACGAGGAGCTGGTGTTGGTCTCCGCCGCCGGGCGCGCCCGGCGCACCGTGCGGGTGGTCGAGCTCAAGGAACGGCCGCTGGTGATGTTCCGGGAGGGCTACGACCTGCGCGAGGCGACCCTCACGGCCTGCCGGGCCGCCGGGTTCGAGCCGGAGTTCGCGGTGGAGGGCGGCGAGATGGACGCGGTGCTCGGCTTCGTCCGGGCCGGGCTCGGACCGGCCGTGCTGCCCGGCATGGTGGCGGCCCGCTCGGGGCTGACCGTCACCCCGTTCGCCGGGCCGGGCCTGGGCCGCACCATCGCGGTCGCGCACGGCCGCGAGGTGCCGCTCACCCGCGCCGCCGAGGCGCTGCACACCACCCTGCTGGCCCACCTGCACGCCGCCGCCAGGGACGGCGAACTCCCGCCGGGCACCAGGCTGTTGCTGTGACGAAAGCGGGGTGACGAAAGCGGGGTGACGAAAGCGGGCCGCCCGGAGGCGGCCCGCTTTCCTGGCAGGGGCGTCAGGCCGGCAGCACGGCCTCGATCGCGGCGATCAGCTCGTCCGACTCCGGCTCGACGCGCGGGCGCAGACGCGCGACGACGGTGCCGTCCGGCGAGATCAGGAACTTCTCGAAGTTCCAGCTGACGTCCCCGGCCTGGCCCTCGGCGTCGGCCACCTGGGTCAGCCGCTGGTACAGCGGGTGCCGGCCGTCGCCGTTGACGTCGATCTTCTCGAACAGCGGGAAGGTCACCCCGTAGGTGGTGGAGCAGAAGCTCTGGATCTCGTCGGCGCTGCCCGGCTCCTGCCCGGCGAACTGGTTGCACGGGAAACCCAGCACGGTGAACCCGCGCCCGGCGTAGCGCTTCTGGAGGTTCTCCAGGCCGGTGTACTGCGGGGTCAGGCCGCACTTGGACGCGACGTTGACGATCAGCAGCGCCTTGCCCTTGTAGCCGGCGAGGGAAGCGGCCTCGCCGGCCAGGGTGTGCAGCGGGATGTCGTACAGGCTCATGGTGGTGGTCCTTTCGCAGGGATCGGCAGGAGTGCGGAAAAGGTTGTCGTCCGGGGCCACCGTAGCGGCCCCGGACGGCTCAACCGTGCCGACGCCGCCGGTGTTCCGACTGCGCGGGGGGCGTACGGAGCGGTTCGTACGCCCCGCTCCCTGACGGGGTCAGAGGGCCAGCGGCCTGATGGCGGTCGGCGCGTGCTCGGGGAGGGTGGCGAGATCTTCGAACTCGTTGACCTTGTCGATGTCGGCGGCGGCCATCGAGATGTTGGTGACCCGCTCCAGGACGGCCTCGACCACGACCGGGACGCGGAACTCGGCGGCCAGCTTCTTGGCCTCCTCGAAGGCGGGCAGCAGGCCGTCGGGCTCGGTGACCCGGATCGCCTTGCAGCCCAGGCCCTCGGCGACCTTGACGTGGTCCACGCCGTACACGCCCAGTTCGGGGGCGTTGATGTTCTCGAACTCCAGCCTGACCTGGAAGTCGATGTCGAAGTTGCGCTGGGCCTGGCGGATCAGGCCCAGGTAGGAGTTGTTCACCAGCACGTGGACGTAGGGGATCCGGTGCTGGGCGCCGACCGCCAGTTCCTCGATCATGAACTGGAAGTCGTAGTCGCCGGAGAGCGCGACGATCTGGCCCTCGGGGTCGGCGGTGGCGACGCCGAGCGCGGCCGGGATGGTCCAGCCGAGCGGGCCGGCCTGGCCGCAGTTGATCCAGTGGCGCGGCTTGTAGACGTGCAGCATCTGGGCGCCGGCGATCTGGGACAGGCCGATGGTGGTGACGTAGCGGGTCTCCGGGCCGAAGGCCCTGTTCATCTCCTCGTAGACGCGCTGAGGCTTGAGCGGCACGTCGTCGAAGTGGGTGCGGCGCTGCAGCTGTGCCTTGCGCTCCTGGGTGGAGGCGGCCCAGGCGCTGCGGTCCTTGAGCCGACCGGCGGCCTTGAGTTCCCCGGCGACCTGGACGAACAGCTCCAGGGCGGCCTTGGCGTCGGAGGCGATGCCGAGCTCGGGGGCGAAGATCTTGCCGATCTGGGTGGGCTCGACGTCGACGTGGACGAACTTGCGGCCCGCGGTGTAGACGTCCAGGCCGCCGGTGTGGCGGTTGGCCCAGCGGTTGCCGATGCCGAGGACGAAGTCGGAGGCGAGGAAGTTCTCGTTGCCGTAGCGGTGCGAGGTCTGCAGGCCGACCATGCCGGCGTTCAGCCCGTGGTCGTCCGGGACGATGCCCCAGCCCATCAGGGTCGGGATGACCGGGACGCCGGTCAGCTCGGCGAACTCCAGCAGCAGCTCGGAGGCGTCGGCGTTGATGACGCCGCCGCCGGCCACGATCAGCGGGCGCTCGGACTCCTGGAGCAGCGCGATGGCCTTCTCGATCTGGATCCGGTTGGCGGTCGGCTTGTAGACCGGCAGCGGCTGGTAGGCCTCGGGGTCGAAGTCGATCTCGGTCAGCTGGACGTCGATCGGCAGGTCGATCAGGACCGGGCCCGGACGGCCGGAGCGCATCAGGTGGAAGGCCTGCTGGAACACGCCGGGGACCTGCGCGGCCTCCAGGACGGTGGTGGCGGCCTTGGTGACGGGCTTGGCGATCGAGGCGATGTCGACGGCCTGGAAGTCCTCCTTGTGCAGCCGGGCGACTGGCGCCTGGCCGGTGATGCACAGGATCGGGATGGAGTCGGCGATCGCCGAGTACAGGCCGGTGATCATGTCGGTGCCGGCCGGGCCCGAGGTGCCGATGCACACGCCGATGTTGCCGGCCTTGGTGCGGGTGTAGCCCTCGGCCATGTGGGAGGCGCCCTCGACGTGCCGGGCGAGGGTGTGCCGGATCCCGCCGGAGGCCTTGAGAGCGGCGTAGAAGGGGTTGATCGCGGCACCCGGCACGCCGAAGGCGACCTCAACGCCTTCGAGCTTGAGGATCTCCACGGCCGCGCGGGCGGCTGTCATACGAGGCATCGGGTCTCTCCTGCGTCGGCCCGCAGTGGCTCGGAGGGCTCATCTCCTGAATTCCACGATGCGGAATCTCTGTTTCTGTATGCGGAAACACGGTAGGGTTGGGTCTGTCGGGGCGTCAAGGGGAGTTTCAACAGAATGTGGAAGCGGGGTGCGGTCGGGCGGAGATTCGTACGCCTGATCCTCGTTCGTGCTGGTGTACCCGGGGAAGCGGACGCTCCGGCCCGGAAAGCGCCCTCGGTGTGCAGCGAGGGTGAAGGGATGGTGCCCGATGTCAGCCCGCCCCGGAGGCCTGGGTACCGTCGGTGGCACGCCGGGCCAGTGACGTCCAACTGAGGCCGCGGCAGGGGGGTTTGGGAGCGTCGGGGGGCGGGGGAGTTCGCCGGCGGTCCCGTCCAGGACCAGCGCGCCCGGTCCCGCCGCACCCGAGCGGGGGACGCGCCCCCCGGCCGCACCGACCCGACATCATCCGCCGCCTCCGGCCCGCCCGGACGCGCGGCCGTACCGCCGTCGCCCCCCACCGTGCGGTCCTCCTGGTCTCTTCTCCCCTCTGCCCTGCAAACGGCTCCCCTCTGCGCCCTGCAACGGCGTGCCCGCAGCGGCGGGCACGCGGAAGGAACGTCCCCATGTGCCGCACCCCTGCCCGACCCCCGGCGGTGACCGGGTGAACCGACCGCCGCACCGGCCCGGTCGTCCGCCGGGCCGCCCCCGGAAGAACGCCCCACCGGGCCGCCCCCGGAAGAACGCCCCGCCGGGCCGCCGCCGGTCCCCGCTCGTCGCGCTGCGCGCCGTGCCCTGGCGGCACGACCTGCCCGCCTCTCTGGTGGTGTTCCTCGTCGCCCTCCCGCTCTGCGTCGGGGTGGCGGTCGCCTCCGGCGTCCCGGCCGAACTGGGACTGGTCACCGGGATCGTCGGCGGCCTGGTCGTCGGCGCCCTGCCCGGCAGCAGCCTGCAGGTCAGCGGGCCCGCCGCCGGACTGACCGTGCTGGTCGCCGACGCCGTCCAGGACTTCGGCGTCGGCGCGCTCGGCCTCCTGGCGCTCGGCACCGGCCTGCTCCAGCTGGCCATGGGTGCCCTGCGACTCGGCCGCTGGTTCCGTGCGATGTCCGCCTCAGTGGTCCACGGCATGCTGGCCGGCATCGGGCTGTCCCTGTTGTTCGGCCAGCTCTACGCGCTCGCCGATCGCCGCGCCCCCGCCACCGGGCCGGAGAAGATCGCCGGAGTGCCCGCCCTGCTGACCGACGCCGTCACCGCCGCGGCCAACCCGAGCGCGGTCGCGCTGGGCCTGGGCACCGTGGTGGTGCTCATCGCCTGGAAGCACCTGCCGGGCCGCCTGGCCCGTGCCGTCCCCGCACCGCTGGCCGCCGTCGGCCTGGCCGCGGCCGTCACCGCCGCGGCCGACCTGCCGGTGGCCCGGGTCCGCGTCGCCGGCCTGCTCGACGTCGTCCACCTGCCCGAACGCGACTCGCTGGGCGCGCTGGCCGGCACCGCCGGGCTCGGCACGGTCGTCGCCTTCACCCTGATCGCCTCCGCCGAGACCCTGTTCAGCGCCGCCGCCGTCGACCGGATGCACCACGGCCCGCGCACCGACTACGACCGCGAACTCACCGCCCAGGGCTTCGGCAACACGGTCTGCGGGCTGCTCGGCGCCCTGCCGATGACCGCGGTGATCGTGCGCAGCGCGGCCAACGTCCAGGCGGGCGCCCGCACCAAGGCCTCGCGCGTCCTGCACGGGCTCTGGCTGCTGCTGTTCACCGCGCTGCTGCCCGGCGCGCTCGGGCTGGTCCCGCTCACCGCGCTGGCCGCCGTCCTGGTGCACGCCGGCGCCAAGCTGGTACCGCTGCGCCGGATCGCCGCGCTCTGCCGCGGCCACTGGGGCGAGGCGCTGGTACTCGGGGTGACGGCGGCGGCGATCATCGCCACCGACCTGTTCGAGGGGGTGCTGATCGGCGTCGGGCTGGCGGTGGTCAAGTCCGCCTGGCAGACCTCCCACCTGCAGATCGCCGTGGAGGAGGTGGTGCTGCCGGGCGGCCGGCCGCTGCACCGGGTACGGCTCAACGGCAACGCCACCTTCCTGCGGCTGCCCCGGCTGCTGGACACCCTGGAACGGCTGCCGGGCGACCGCCCGGTGGAGCTGGACTGGTCCGGGCTGCGCCACCTGGACCACGCCTGCACCCTGGCCCTCGCCTCCTGGGCCGCCCAGCACCGGGCCCGCGCCAGCGCGCCGCTGGCCGTCGAACCGCCGCTGCCGACGGTCGCCTGACGGCTGGGACCTCGTCCGCGCTGCGAAGTGCCGTCCGAGCTGCGCCGGTACGGAGAACTCGGGCAGGTCCCACGGCCGGCCGTCGGAGCCCGCGGACGTGTCGACCGGATGGCGGACGCACTCGGAGGACGCGCCGATCTTGAGGAACCCGCTGGAGTCCTCGTCCGCAGGTGAGCACCTAACCTGGTCGCGGCCCGGAACGGTCCGCGGCCGCGACCGGTGTCGTCGGGTGTTGAGGAGCGCAGAGCCGTGATCGCAGCTTTTTCGGTGACTCCGCTGGGGATCGGCGAGGACGTGGGGGAGGCGGTGGCCGCCGCCGTCCGGGTGGTCCGGGCAAGCGGGCTGCCGAACCGTACGGACGCGATGTTCACCAGCGTCGAGGGGGCGTGGGACGAGGTGATGCCGGTGATCAAGGAGGCGATCGAGGCGGTGAAGGCCTACAGCAACCGGGTGAGCACGGTCATCAAGATCGACGACCGGGCCGGGGTCACCGACGGCCTCACCGCCAAGGTCGCCACGGTCGAGCGGCACCTCGCGGAGAACTGAGCTCAGCCCGTGGTGCTCGGCTCGCGGGTGGGCTCAGCCTCCGGCCGGCGGGCGCTGAACATCTGGTCGAGGGCGTACGGGCCGGGGCCGAGCACCGCGATGGTCAGGAAGGCCCAGCAGAACAGCACCGAGGGCTCGCCCCCGTTCTGCAGCGGCAGCAGCGCGTGCTCCTGATGGACGGTGAAGTAGGCGTAGGCCATCGAGCCGGAGCAGAGCAGGGCGGCTGACCTGGTGCCGACGCCGAGCAGCACCAGGGCGCCGCCGACCAGCTGGATCAGCGCGGCCCACCAGCCGGGCCACTCGCCGAACGGGATGGTGCCGCCGCCCTTGGCGCCGCCCAGGACGCCGAACAGCGAGGCCGCGCCGTGGCAGGCGAAGAGCAGGCCGACGACGACCCGATAGGCCGCCAGCACGTAGGGTCGGGCGGCCTCGGCCGCCTGGCGGGAGGTTGCGGGGAAGTGTGCGGACATGCGGGAACGCCTCTTCTGGGGGGACGGGAGGAGAAGGAGCGGTAAAGCTAGCTGCGGTCCAGTCCAACAGGCAATGCTCCGTCAGATACCTGGCAACAAGCGGCCACTGGCTTTTCTTGACCATTCGATCCAGAAAGGCCTAACGTTCCCCCCATGGCGCGAAGGAAGGAATTCGACCCGGACGCGGCGCTGCAGGCGGCCCTGGAGCTGTTCTGGCGGCGCGGCTACGAGGCCACCTCGATGGCCGACCTGGTCGAGGGGCTCGGCATCGCCCGGGCCAGCATCTATGCGACCTTCGGCAGCAAGCGCGAGCTGTACTTGCGCGCGCTGGAGCGCTACAGCGAGCAGCGGGATCCGGACCGGCTGAACGACCTGTCCCAGCCCGGTCCGGTGCTCCCGGTCGTCCGCGCGCTGGTGCGCCAGTACGCGGAGGCGGGGGAGGAGGACCGCAAGCGCGGCTGCTTCGTGACCAACACCGCGGTCGAACTCGCCCCGCACGATCCGGCGGCCGCCCGCAGGGTCGAGGCCAGCCTCGACCATCTGGAGACCGCGCTGACCGCGGCTCTGCTGCGGGCCCGGGCGCAGGGGGAGCTGCCCGCCGACCGGGAGCCGCAGTCGCTGGCCCGGATGCTGGTGGTGCTCCTTCAGGGGATCCGGGTGGTGGGCAAGACCGCCGACGGCGGGGCTCGTGCGCGGGGCGCCGCCGAGCAGGCCTTGGCGCTGCTGGACTGACACCCGGCCGTTTCGGCCCCGTGTCCTTCACTGTCCCGATTCTGGACCGAACGGTCTTGATAGCTGCCGCCGCCGGGCTGGCGCTCACCGCGCTCGCCCGCCCTGCCCCGAACCAGCACCACCACGCCAGAACGCACCACTCGGATCAAGGAGTTCACCTCATGACCACGCGTTTCGCCGACAAATCCGTCCTGGTCACCGGCGGCGGCAGCGGCATCGGGCGGGGCATCGCGCTCGCCTTCGCCGAGGAGGGCGCCCGGGTCGCGGTCGCCGGGCGCAGCGCCGGACCGCTGGCCGAGACCGTCGAGCTGATCGAGCGGGCCGGTGGCAAGGCGATCGCGCTCACCGGCGATGTGACGGACACCCAGGACGCGGCCCGGCTGGTCCGGGAGACCGTCGAGCAGTTCGGCGGGCTGGACGTCGCCGTCAACAACGCCGGGGTGCTCGGCGCCCTCGGCCCGGTAGCCGACATTGACGAGGCCGACTTCCAGCGGGTGTTCGACATCAACGTGACCGGCACCCTGCTCGCGATGAAGCACCAGATCGGCCACATGCGGGCCCACGGCGGCGGCGCGATCGTCAACGTCTCCTCCAATGTCGGCGCCCACCGCCGGATCGCGGGCGTCGGCGCCTACGCCGCCAGCAAGGCCGCCGTCACCGCGCTGACCCGCGCCGCCGCCCGCGACCACGTCGCCGACGGCGTGCGGATCAACCTGGTGAGCCCCGGCCCGGTGGAGACCCCGATGTCCACCCGGCCCGGGGAGAGCGCCGCGGCCAAGGCCGAGCGGATGAAGGCCGAGGTCCCGGCCGGCCGGGCCGGCGCGGTGGAGGAGATCGCCGCCGCCGTGCTCCATCTCGCCTCGCCGGAAGCCGGCTACACCGTCGGTGCCGACCTCGTGCTGGACGGCGGCTCCACCGCCTGATCGGCCAGGCTCAGCTGTTCAGCCAGTCTCCGGGCACGGCCTCGTAGAGCGCTGCCAGCGCCTCCGGGGTCCGTGCCCGGGCCATCATCCAGGCCCCCTCGACCACCCCGATCAGTACGTTCGGCCCCTCGCGCCAGCGGCAGCCCCGGCCGAGTGCGGGCAACTTCCGGAAATCGTCAGGAAGTTCATCATCCGACTCGATGAAGTCGGTCAGTTCGTGGTCCTCCAGCAGCTTCTCCGTCATCGCCATCACCGCGGCGGCCGTCGAGAAGCGGTCCTCCCAGGGCTCCCAGTGCTCCTGCGACTTGTCGGCCAGGTCCGGCCGAATCACCGTCGGCGGGTCCTCCTGCTCCAAGTCACCCAGCAGGACGCCCCAGTGCGCGCAGCCCTGGTTCTCCGCCCGGTACACCAGCGCGCCGTCCAGCACGTACAGCTCGTCCGGCGTCAGCAGCACGTCCTGGCTACTGGTGAGGTCGGCCCGGCGGCCGAACAGCCGGTACGCCTCGCGCAGCGCCGCCGGAAGCCGTACCCCGAGCCGCTGTTCGGCCGCGTCGAGCTCGGCGTCGGTGAAGCCGTCGGCCACCGCCAGCGGCTCGCCCCAGTGCGCGGCGAAGCCCCTGACCAGTGCCCAGGCGCCCGCGCGGCCGCGCAGGGTTTCGGCCATCGCGGTTCGCATGTCGAAATCCGTGTCGTTCACCCGCGCACCGTACGACACCTCGCTGACAGTGGTCCGGGCGCCGAACCCCCGTCAGCGCACGATCGGCCGGATCTGACGCGAACGCGTAAGCCCGAGGACACTCGCCGATCACCATGAGGTTTCCGCGCCGTCGTTCGGGCAAGACACGGTTTCGGCCGGAACCGACACACGAAAGGCGGACGCGCAACCGATGCCGACCGCACCGCACACCGGGCCCCTGCCGGGACGCCGCCCACGACCACATCGGGGAGGGCGCTGGGGTGAACACGGGCTCGCCTGGGCCTTCCTGCTGCCCTCCCTGGCGGTGTTCGTCCTCTTCATCGGCTACCCGCTGGGCCGGACCCTCTACCTGAGCGGGCACGCCAACGACCTCTTCGGCGCGCCCTCCCGCTACGTCGGGATGAAGCACTACACCGATCTGCTCGGCTCGGCCGACTTCGGCCGGACGCTGGGTACCACGGCGCTGTTCACCCTGCTCACCGTGGTGCCCGGGGTGCTCGGCGCGTTGGTGCTGGTGCTGCTGCTGGAGAGCCGGATCCGCGGTGTACGGCTGCTCCGCTCCGCCTTCGCGCTGCCCTTCGCCTTCTCGGTGGCCAACGCCTCGGTGGTCTTCGCGGTGTTCTTCAACCCCGCCAGCGGGGTGCTCAACGGCCTGCTCTCGCACGTCGGTCTCGGCCCGATCGGCTGGCTCACCGACTCCCGGTACGCCCTGGTCTCGGTGGCCGTCACCACGATCTGGATGAACCTCGGCTACAACGTGCTGGTGCTCTCCGCCGGCATCGGCTCGATCCCGGGGGAGATCGTGGAGGCGGCCCGCATCGACGGCGCCTCCGGCCTGCGGCTGGCCCGCTCGATCACGGTCCCGATGCTCGGCCCGAACCTCTTCTTCCTGACCGTGGTCTCCACCGTCCACGCACTGCAGAGTTTCGGCCAGATCCACATCCTCACCAAGGGCGGGCCGGACGGCGCCACCCGGACCCTCGTCTACTCCGTCTACGAGAAGGCCTTCGCCTACAACTCCAGCGACTTCGGCGCGGCGAGCGCCCAGGCCGTGGTGCTGCTCGTGGTCGTCCTCGCCTGCACGGCCGTCCAGTTCGGCGTCCTGGAGCGGAAGGTGCACTACGCATGACCACCATCGTCAGTGAGACCGAGGCTCCCTGCCCGCGCACCCGGGCGCTCGCCGGGCGCTCCCCGCGCGACCTGCTCGGCCGCGCCGCCGTCCACCTGCTGCTCGCCGTCGCCGTGGTCACCGTGGCCTTCCCGGTGTACTACGCGATCGCCGGCGCCTTCATGGACCCGTCCGAACTCTTCTCCTACCCACCGGCGTTGGTGCCGCACTCGGTCACCGGGCGGAACTTCGCCGGCGCCGTGGACACCATCCCGCTGGCCCGCCAGTACGTCAACTCGGCGATCACGGCGACCGTCATCACCCTCGCCCAGCTGTTCACCTCGATCCTGGCCGCGTACGCCTTCGTCTTCCTGCCGCTGAAGGCGCGGGCCGTGGTGTTCGGGGTGTTCCTGGCCACGCTGATGGTCCCGTGGGAGGCCATCATCATCCCCAACTACCTGACCCTGTCGGACTGGGGCCTCGGCAACACCTACTTCGGCCTGGTGCTGCCCTTCCTCGCCTCGGGCTTCGGCACCTTCATGCTGCGCCAGTCCTTCCGGCAGCTGCCCGGCGAACTGCGCGACGCCGCCCGGATCGACGGCGCCGGGCACTGGCGGTTCCTGTGGCGGATCGTCGTCCCGCTCAACAAGCCGGCCCTGGCCGCGCTGTCGATCTACGTCTTCCTGTCCGCCTGGAACCAGTACTTCTGGCCGCTCATCATCACCCGTACGGCGAACATGCAGACCCTGCAGATCGGCCTCACCTCGCTGCGCGACTCCGAGATGGCCGACCCCGGGCTGATCCTGGCCGGCGTCGTGCTGTCCCTGCTGCCCACCCTCGCCCTGGTGGTCTTCGGTCAGCGCTTCATCGTCCGCGGCCTCACCGCGGGCGCCGTCCGCTGACCGGCCCCGTGCTGGATCGTCCGTCCCGCTTCCGCAAGGAACTTCCGCAGAGAAAGAGAACCCTCGTGAAGAAGAGTGCGCGCGCGCTCGCGGCCCTGCTGGTGGCCGGTCTCTCCCTGACCGCCTGCAGCTCCTCCGACTCCGGCTCCGGCTCGGGCGGTTCCTCCGACGCCGCCGCGCCCGGCGCCCAGGCGCTCGACCAGGCCTCGGGCGTCACCGGCATCGAGTTCTGGCACTCCATGACCGGCAAGAACGCCGACGTGCTGAACGGTCTGGTCAGCCAGTTCAACGCCGCCCACCAGGGCAAGATCGAGGTCAAGGCGCAGTTCCAGGGCAAGTACGACGAGCTGGTCGCCAAGTACAAGGCGTCGGTGCAGCAGAAGGGCACCCCCGCCCTGGTGCAGGTCTACGACATTGGCACCCGGTTCATGATCGACTCCAAGCAGACCGTCCCGGCCCAGGCCTTCGTGGACAAGGACGGCTTCTCGCTGGACGACCTCGACCCCAACATCCGCAACTACTACTCGGCCGGCGGCAAGCTGGTCTCGATGCCGTTCAACTCCTCGATGCCGCTGCTCTACCTGAACACCGACGCGTTCAAGGAGGCCGGTCTCGACCCGGCGCAGCCGCCCAAGGACCTGGGCGAGCTGGCCGACATGGCCAAGAAGCTGACCAAGAAGGACGTCGACGGCAAGACCGTCCGCTACGGTTTCGGCGCGGCGATCTACGGCTGGTTCGTCGAGGAGCTGCTCGCCGAGTCCGGCACGATGTACTGCGACAACGACAACGGCCGCAGCAACAAGGCGGGCAAGGTCGTCTTCGACTCCGCCCAGGGCGCGCAGATCGTGCAGTGGTGGGCCGACCTGGTCAAGGGCGGTTACGCGGCCAACACCGGCCGGGTCACCGACGACGCCCAGGCCGCCTTCAAGGCCGGTACGGTCGCGATGCACCTGGAGTCCACCGGCGTGCTGCGCGGCTACACCGAGGCCGCCAAGTTCGGCGTCGGCACCGCCGCCTTCCCCAAGGTCACGGCCGCCGACCAGGGCGGCCCGGTGATCGGTGGCGCCTCGCTGTGGATCAGCGGCCCCGGCCACTCGGACGCCGAGAAGCGCGCCGCCTGGGAGTTCGAGAAGTTCCTCACTTCCCCCGAGCAGCAGGCCGCCTGGCACACCGGCACCGGGTACTTCCCGGTCAACAAGAAGTCCCTGGACGATCCCAAGGACAAGGAGTGGGTGGCCAAGTACCCGCAGTTCCAGACCGCCATCGACCAGCTGAAGGCCACCAAGCCCACCCCGGCCACGGCGGGCTGCCTGCTCGGTGCGATGCCGCAGGCCCGCAAGGGCGTGGAGACCGCCGTCGAGCAGACCGTTGCCGGCAGCAAGACCGCCCAGCAGGCCCTGGCGGACGCGGTCAAGGAGCTCCAGCCCGCGATCGAGAGCTACAACAGCTCGGTCGGCTGACCGGTTCGACCGTCCGGCGGCGGCCCGCCCGCGCACTCTCCGCCTGGCGGGCTGCCGCCGTCGTCGCCAGGCGGAGAGTGCGCTACGCGGAGAGCGCCTCGCCGTCCTCGGGCAGCGTGCAGGTGGCCGCGAGCTCGTCCAGCGAGAGGTCCAGCGCGAAGGCCAGCGCCGCGATGGTGAAGAAGGACGGCGTTGGTGCCCGACCCGTCTCGATCTTCCGCAGCGTCTCCGCCGAGACACCGGCCACCGCCGCCACCTCGACCATGCTGCGTTCACCACGCGCCTCACGCAGCAGCGCACCGAAGCGCTCCCCACGCTCGCGCTCCCACGGGGTCAGCGGAGTCCTCACCATGGCGTCGAGTCTAGGCCCTTCCGCCCCGCGGGCGGATCAGTGCTCCCCGGGCCAGTTGGGGAGAGGGGCCGGGCCTCCCGGCCGCTCGGCGTTCAGAGCCAGGCAGAGGATGACGACGGTGGTGTTGCGCTCCTCGCTGTAGGAGCCGAAGACGTCCTCCGGCTCCGAGTCACACGCGTGCTGGGCGCTGCCATCATGCGAGACCTTGGTGACCTTGTAGTCCGCGTTGGGCTTGGTGCAGGCCACGATCTCCATCTTCGGCTTCTTCCCGTCGCCGATGTCGTGCACGCAGTCACCGGCCTTCGAAGCGGCCGGTTCGGACTTGCTGGCGTTGCCGGAGACGATCAGGCCCCCGGCCATCAGCGCGACCAGGAGGAGCGGGCCCCCCACGCGCTTGCCGAGGCGGCGAAGCCGCGAGGGTTCGGCCGGGGCCGGGAGTTCGTGGTTCTCGGACTCCGGGGCGAGCGGCTCGGCCGGCTTCGGGGTGTCGTCGACGGCGGGGAGCGGCGGGGTCGTCACGTTGGTTCCTCGTGATCAGATCATCGGATGGTGCCGCCGAACCCTAGCGGATCGCGAGCCCAGCGAGCGTGCGCATTTCCCCAGGCCAGAGGCCTCACCAGCCGTTGCAGCCCGCCGAGGCGAGGGAGTGTGGCCCACCGGTGCGTCAACTGGCGCGTCACGCCGAGTAGTTGCCGACCTCTCCCCGAGGCTGGGGGGTTGACGCGACTTCACTCCCCTCCAGGCCGTGATACAAATACCGGTATAAGAATTGGATCCAGGGGAGTGATTCACCATGGTCGAACTCAAGTCGGACGCCGCCCTCGCCGCGATGCGCGAAGCCGGGCGGGTGGTCGCCAACGCGCTGGCGGCCGTGCGGCGGGAGGCGGCGGTCGGCGTCAGCCTGTTGGAACTGGACGAGGTGGCGCGGGATGTGCTGCGCGAGGCCGGGGCCGGTTCCCCGTTCCTCGGCTACCGGCCGTCCTTCGCGCCCGTCCCCTTCCCCGCCGTCATCTGCGCTTCCGTCAACGACGCCGTCGTGCACGGCATCCCCGACGGCTACCGGCTGCGCGACGGGGACCTGGTGAGCATCGACTGCGGGGCCGTGCTGGACGGCTGGTGTGGCGACGCGGCCGTCAGCTTCACCGTCGGCGCCGCCCGCCCCGAGGACACCGAGCTGATCGCCGCCACCCGGCGCGCCCTGGAGGCCGGGATCGCCGCCGCCTTGGTCGGCAATCGGATCGGCGACATCGCCCACGCCGTCGGCGCCGTCGCCCGGGCCGGGCGGTACGGGACGCCCGAGGGCTTCGGCGGGCACGGCATCGGGCGCCGGATGCACGAGGACCCGCACGTGCCCAACGACGGCCGACCGGGCCGGGGTTACCCGCTGCGCCCGGGCCTGGTGCTGGCCATCGAGCCGATGCTCACCGCGGGCGGCCGCGACGACTACGACACCGACCCGGACGGCTGGACCCTGCGCACCGTCGACGGCAGCCGCGCGGCCCACGTCGAGCACACCGTCGCCATCACCGAGGACGGCCCGCGCATCCTCACCCTGCCGTAGGGCGTGTCCGGTTGGTCGGACGCCGCCGCACCGGGTGGGTGCGGCGGCCGTGGGATCCGCGTGTGGTCCGAGTCAGGAAGCCCGGAGCAGGTCGTGCAGCTCGGCGGTGTCGACGAGGTGGGCCCGTGCGGGGAGAACGTGCTGGAGCAGGACGTCGTGGACTCCGGTGTCCGGGTCGGCGACGCCGTCGGACAGGACGTAGAGCAGGTAGTCACGGTCGGCCGCGTCGACGACCGTGGACAGGACGGCGCCGCTGGTGGTGATGCCGGAGACGACCAGAGTGGTGATACCGCGCTCGCGCAGCCGCCGGTCGAGGTCGGTGGTGGACAGGCCGCCGTGCCGGGTCTTGCGCACGACGATGTCGCCGTCCCGGGGAGCCAGGCGTTCGTGGATGGCTGCGGCGGGGTCCTCGTGGTGCATCACCCGGTGTCGGGCCAGCGGGGCGAAGGACTTGTTGGCGGCCGGGATCGCGTCCCAGTCGGCCTCGGTGAAGCCGACGCGTACGTACGCGATGGTGCCGCCCTTCGCACGAACGTCGGCGATGGCCCCTTCCACGCGGCCGAGCAAGGCCTCGCGGTCTCCGTTACCGGGCAGGACGGCCAGGATCGCGGGCTGGTAGTCCACGACGAGAAGAGCGGTGTGCGCGGGGTCGAGTGCGGGGGCGGTGCTCACGCGGGTTTCCTCCTTGTCGCCGCTTCTGCGGCGAGTTGCGGTGCGTCATGAGTGGCTGGGGGACAGTTCCGGCTCGCGCTGCGCCGTCTGGTCGCGCCGGGGGAGCAGGAGCGGGGTGGTTAGGATGAGCAGTCCCGCGACCGCGAGAGCGGCGCGCGGGCTGGTGGCGTCGGCGAGTAGCCCGCCGAGCGTGGTGAAGACGGCGATGGCCGCCTGCTGGCCGATCGACCAGGCGGAGAGGGTGCGGGCGACGAGGTGGTCGGGCGTGCGTTCGAGCCGGTAGGTGGCGAGCACCGGGGTGAACAGGCTCATGTTGATGATGATCGCCAGCTCGACGGCCATCACGGTGGCGAGGCCGACGACGCCGGGACGGACGAAGACCAGGCCGATCAGCCAGACGGCGCGCAGGGTGCCGACCGTCCGGAAGACCCGCTGCCGGCCGTAGCGAGTCACGACCCGTTGGGCCAGCCGGGAGCCGATGAGTCCGCCGAGACAGGGGGCGGCGAAGGCGAGGCCGTACTGCCACGGCGGGAATCCGAGCTGGCGGAGGAGGAGCACGGCCAGCAGCGGCTCGGTGGCCATGATCAGGCCGCCGACCAGCATGTTGTTGAGGTAGAGCGCCCGCAGACCGGGATCGCCCATGATGTGCCGCCAGCCTTCGAGCACCGCGCCCGCCCGCACCGGGCTCTTGCCGGTCGGTGGCGGCGCTTCCTCCCGGCCGCGGATCGCGGTGATGCCCAGCGCGGAGAGCAGGTAGCTGAGCGCGTCGGCCACCACGGTGGTGACCGGCCCGAACAGGCCGATCGCCGCCCCGCCCAGCGGTGGCCCGACCGCGATGGAGCTCCAGTTGGTGGACTCGAACCGCGCGTTGGCGGCGAGCAGGGCGTCCGGCCGGACGAGGGCCTTGAGGTAGGCGCCGCTGGCCGCGTTGAACGCGATCTTGGCCGCGGCGACCACGGCCGAGACCACGAGCAACTGGATGAAACCGAGCCGACCGAAGGCATAGGCGACCGGGATCGTCGCAATGGCCGCGAACCTGGTCAGGTCCATCACGATCATGACCGGGCGCTTGCGCCGGAACTCCACCCACGGCGCGAGCGGCACCGCGACCAGCGCGCCCATCGCGGGCCCCACCGCGGACAGCGCGGACACCTCGGCGGAGCCGGCGTGCAGCACCAGCACAGCGATCAGTGGTAATGCCCCGAACCCCAACCCGGACCCGTACGCGCTCACCGCGTACGCCGCCCACAGCCAGCCGAACTTCCGGCCCAACGGCCTCCTGCCCACCATGCTCAGCGCGCTCCTCGATGTCTCACCCGAACAAACCGACGTTGACCGGTGAGAGCTAAGCGAGCGGCACAGCCGCAGGTCAAACAACCGCCCTGCCGACCCTGCACAACCATCCGTTGTTCACTAAGCTGGGTCGACGTGGATCTCGAAGCCGTACGCACCTTCGTCGCCGTCGCGGAGGGGGGCCAGTTCCAGAAGGCCGCCACCGACCTGTCGATCACCCAGCAGGCCGTCTCCAAGCGCATCGCCGCGCTGGAGCGCGACGTCGGCGTGCGACTGTTCACCCGCACACCGCGCGGCGCCGAGCTCACCATCGACGGGCAGGCGTTCCTGCCCCACGCCCGCGACCTTCTGCGCGCCGTCGAGCGCGCGGTCGCGTCCGTGCGCGTCGGCCGCCGTCCCCTGCGCGTCGACGTGATCGCCTCACGCGGCGCGGCGTCGGGCCTGATGCGCGGCTTCCACAGCGCGCACCCCGAGATCGACCTCGACGTGCTGATGCTGCTCGACATCGAGACGGCCGTCACCTCCATCCGATCCGGTGCGATCGACGCGTCCTTCCGTGCCGTCGCCGCGCCCGGCCGCCCCCTTCCCGAGGACATCGAGTCCGTCCGGGTGCTCGACGAGCCGCTCCAGCTCCTCACCGGCCCCGCCCACGCGCTGGCGGGCGCCAAGTCGGTGACCGTCGCCGAGCTGGTCGGCCACCGGATCTGGATGCCCGGCATCCTCCCCGGCAGCGAGTGGGCCGCCTACTACGAGGACCTCGTCGCCGAGTTCGGCCTCACCATCGAGGCGACTGGCCCCAACTTCGGCTCGGACGCGCTCCTCGACACCATCGCCGACACCCCGGCCCTGGCCACCTTCATGAGCGAGCAGACCCGCCTCGTCTGGCCCGCCGGCCACGGCCTGCGCCGCATCCCGGTGACCGACCCGACGCCCGTCTACCCGCACTCGCTCCTCTGGCACCGCGACAACCCCCACCCGGCGCTGGCCACCCTCCGTGCCCACCTCGCCGCCCCAGCGGCCGGCCGCTCCGGGGCCGGGACCTGGACGCCTGGCTGGGCGCGGTGATCACCGGGGTGACGGACGACACGCGGTGTCATCCGTCCGGCCGGAGTACCGTTCGGGACATGACAGACCAGGACTTCACCACGCGGGTCACCGTCCGCGGCTATGAGACCGACACCCAGGGCCACCTGAACCAGTCGGTCTACCTCCAGTACGCCGAGCACGCACGCTGGGAGTACCTCCAGGCTGCCGGGATCCGGCAGGCCGATCTGGTCGCCAAGGGCGTGGGACCGGTCGTCCTGGAGACCACGGTCAAGTACCTGCGGGAGCTGCGCGCCGGTGACTCGGTGGACATCAGCTGCGCCTTCGCCTGGCGGGACGGCAAGACCTTCCAGGTGGTGCAGCGGCTGATCCGCGAGGACGGTGTGCTCGCCGCCGAGATCACCGGCGTGGGCGGCATCCTCGACCTGGCGGAGCGCCGGCTGGTCATCGACCCGCGCGAGCCGCTGCGCGCCCTCGCCGCCGACCCGGGCCTGCTCGGCCTCTGACCACCTGTGGAAGCCTTCTAGTACTCCAGTGAGAGTTCTGCATTTGCCCTGGTCAACGGCCTGGTGGCGGGGAGTGTAGCGGGACTTCCGCGTGGGCGGGACGGCTTTGACGTGGACGTCCCGCCCACGGGTGGCCGCGCCGCATGTAATGACAACGGCGCGGAGAAGGCACCGTTGTGAGCGATGATCTGCCGACGGATGTGTGGGATCGGAAACTCAACGAGCTCTTCCTGCGGATTGGGGGCCGCTTCACCCGGGTGGAGCCCCGGCGCCGGATGGGGGACTACGTGTGTGGGCTGCTGGGCCCGGTGGGTCGGAAGAACAGCTGGCAGCTGGCCGAGTATGCCGGGCATCGAGCGCCTCACGGCCTTCAGTATCTGCTGTCCTGGAGTCGTTGGGACGCGGACGAGGTCCGCGACGACCTACAGGCCTACGTTGCTGAACAACTCGGCTTTCCAGACGGCGTTTTGGTCATCGGTGACACGGGCTTCGTCAAGAAGGGCACGGTCTCCGCTGGCGTGCAGCGCCAGTACTCCGGCACCGCCGGGGCTTGTAATTGAATAACTGCCAGATTTGATTTGTGGGATGACTTTCGAAAGGCGTCCCACGGGCCTTCAGCTGCTCCAGGGTGCGGGCGGGCGCTCCAGGCAATGGCGTGACGGTGATCTTGTGCAGGTCCAGGAGACGGTGCCCGTCCTGGAACTGATTGGACCCCCAGTCCGCCCCGCCGAGCAGGCGCTGCATCCCGATCGGATGTCCTTCGCCCGCGCGCTCCGCGAGGGTCCACCCGTTCTTCCGCTCCAGCGGCGCGATCAGCCCCGACATAAACGACAGGGCACGTGAACGCGGCTCCGACCTGGAAAAACGCCCAGCGAACCGCGCATGCAGACCGCCCAACACTTCACGCCAGGCATCAACCTGACCCACCCCGAGATCCACACACACGAGCCAACCCAATCACAACGAGCCCATCCATAACTGTGATGCAGTACTAGCTGTGCTGTCCCGTGAGGTCGGGAACGCGGCCGGCGGGCGGCTGGCCCTTGAGCGCGGCGTGTCCGCGGTGGCGCGGGGCGGGACCGCTCGGCGGTCGGCCTGCGGCCGGGCTGGCCGTCGCGTCGGGCGGTGGAACCCGACCCTTCTGTCGCCGCGTCCGTAACTGCGCATAGGGTGCCTGGTCGGACCTCAGCGCCGGACCGGCCGGACGGAAACGGGGGTGGACGCCATGACGGAGTCCTGGAGCAGTGCGGGGCTGCCGCCCATGGCGGCGGCGCGGGTCGCCAAGGGGCGGGCCGGTGGTACCTGGTCGTCGGCGCTGTCAACGGGCGAGTTCGCCGCGATCAGGTCGGTCGGCTTCGAGCCGGTCGGCCAGGTGATGGGGTCGGCGGTCTACCGCGTCAGCGGTGGCGACATGTGGGCCCCCAATTACCACAGCTGCACCTACCAGGGCTGGACGACCGGTGGGAACAGCGTCGTCCCCATCGCCCTGTCGGGCAACCGCGCGCCCTCGGCCAAGCTGGTGCAGGTGCTGGACGACGCACGGCGTACCGCTCTGGACCGGATGACCGCCGAGTGCACCGCACTGGGCGGTGACGGCGTGGTGGCGGCGCAGCTGACGATGGCTCCCTTCCCGGCCGCGCCGCACTGCCTGGAGTTCAAGGTGATCGGCACCGCGATCCGCGCCTCGGGGCAGGTACGGCCGCGCCGCCCGTTCACCTCGCACCTGGACGGCCAGAGTTTCGCCAAGCTGGTCACGGCCGGCTGGGTGCCGGTGGACCTGCTGGTCGGGATGTCGATCGGGGTGCGCCACGACGACTACCGGACCCGCCGGCAGACGTTCTCCTGGTCCAACCAGGAGATGGACGGCTGGACGGACCTGGTCCGGCAGGTCCGGGCCGACGCCAGGACCCAGCTGCACCGCCAGGCCGTGGAACACGGCGGCGACGGCGTGATCCTCGCCGACAGCGACCTGCGGGTCCGGGAGGAGCGCTGCGGCAGCAGCGACAACAAGACCGACCACATCGTCGAGAGCACGCTGCTCGGCACAGCGATCGCCCGCTTCGCCACCAGACCCGCGAAGCCGCGCATCCTCACGGTCATGCCGCTGAACGGCGGCGGCGACCGGCTGCGCCGCCGCCTCGCGCAGGCGGGCCGCCGATAACGGCGTGCCGTCACCAGACCGGACGTCATCAGCACAGTCAGGGGAGATTGACCAGATGAGCACCTTCGATCCCGCCGCACAGGGAGTGCCGGCCGACGCGATGCGGCGCCTCGCCGAGCTGCAGCCCGGCAAACCCGGCTCGATCTTCACCAGCGACCTGTCGGTCAACGAGTTCCTGCTGGTCCGCGAGGCCGGGTTCCAACCGATCGGCCTGGTCCTGGGCAGCTCGATCTACCACGTCGGCATACAGCTCGGCCGCTGGGGCAAGAACCAGGAGCTGGAGACGCTCAGCCAGGCCATGTACCACGCGCGCGAACTCGCCATGACCCGGATGGAGGCCGAAGCCGCGACACTGGGCGCGGACGGCATCGTCGGCGTCCGACTGAGCGTGGAGGCGCGGGAATTCGGTTCGGACATCGCCGAGTTCATCGCCATCGGCACCGCCGTCAAGGCCGACCAGCCCGCGCCCGGCGGCACCAGCTGGCGCAACAACAAGGGCCAGCCGTTCACCTCCGACCTCTCCGGCCAGGACTTCTGGACCCTCATTCGGGCCGGCTACGCGCCGCTCGGCATGACCATGGGCACCTGCGTCTACCACATCGCGCACCAGAAGATGGGCGCGGTCTTCTCCAACATCGGCAAGAACGTGGAGATCGAGCCGTACACCCAGGCCCTCTACGACGCCCGCGAGCTGGCGATGGCCCGGATGCAGGCCGAGGCCGAGGAACTGCAGGCCGAGGGCATCGTCGGCGTACAGCTCAACGCGCACAACCACCGCTGGGGCGGCCACACCACCGAGTTCTTCGCGATCGGCACCGCGGTCCGCCCGCTGCGCGCCGATCACGAGATCGAACGGCCCACCATGGTGCTGAGCCTGGACGGCTAGGCTGCGCAGGGACGGGACGGGCGCCCCGTCGATCGACCGCACCGAGGAGAGACATGACCGACCACGGCGAGCTCGAACCGGCAGCGCAGGACCCGGGCTCGATAGACCTGCTGGCGGCCGCCCTCCGCCGGGACGCCGCCGACCTGGAGGTGTACACCCGGGTACTGACCGGCGCGCTCGCGGACGCGCTGCCCGCGGACGCGGTGGTGGTCGAGCGCAAGCGCAGCATGGCCGACCGGATGGCCGGCCGGCCCGGCCGGATCGAGCGGCTGGACGTCTCGATGGACGACCAACGGCTGAGCCTGACCGTGACTCAGGGGCGCGCGGCGGGCGAGGTGTGCCGGGTGGTGCGCGGCGTGGTGCTGTCGCGACGGCCGGTGCCGCTCGACGAGTGGACGCGGGAGCTGGCCGCGGCCGTCACGGCCCGGGCCCGCTCCGACGCCCGTGCCCGGGCGGCGCTGGAGCGGCTGCTCCTCGGCGGCTGAGGTCTCGGGTCACCGCGCGCCCCGGCCGTCCGCCCGTTGTCCGGAGGTCCCGTCCGTCATGGGGCGGGGACGGCTGCGGCACGATGCCCGGAAGGCCGTCCCACCTGGGCCGATCGCGACAGACAAGAGCAAGGACCGCCCCCATGACCGAGACCGACCACCCGCTCGCCTACCGCCCGGCGACCGTCGCGGACGTGCCCGCGCTCGTCGCCCTCGTCGAGTCCGCCTACCGCGGTGACGCCAGCCGGGCCGGCTGGACCACCGAGGCCGACCTGCTCGACGGGCCGCGCACCGACGCCGACAAGGTCGCCGCCGTGGTCGGACACCCCGACGGCGTCGTCCTGGTCGCCGAGCGGGACGGCGAACTGCTCGCCTGCTGCCAGCTGGAGCGCCGCGGCGACCTTGCCTACTTCGGCATGTTGTCGGTGCGCCCCGGCCGCCAGGGCGGCGGCCTCGGCCGGTCGGTGCTGGCCGAGGCCGAGCGGATCGCGGGGGAGGAGTGGGGCGTGGCCGTGCTGGAGATGAAGGTGATCGAGCAGCGCGCCGACCTCATCGCCTGGCACGAGCGCCGCGGCTACCGCCGGACCGGGTTCTACAGCCCGTTCCCGTACGGCGACGAGAGCGTCGGCATCCCGCGCCGGGCGGACCTGCGCTTCGAGACGCTGACGAAGTCGCTGCCTTAGCGGCCGGCGTGGTCCCGTATCCTCCGGAGCGCGGTCGTTCCCGAGGAGCAGACCGCCGGGGGTCACTGCCCAGGCCGCCCGTCGCGCCGCCCGGTTGCACCCGACCGAAGCCCTGTCGGCGGCCGGCTGACCGTCACCGGAACGGGTCCGACCTGGTTCAGCCCGCCACCGGAGGCTTCCCCCGCAGCCGATCCACCACACGGCCGCCCGAAAACCGGACCGGCGAGAGAGGTGGGCCCACACTGACGGCTTGTGAGGCCGGGCCGCGCGGCTTCGGAGGCTCGGGACCGTCGCGAGCGTGCCCCCTGGCCGCCTTGCGGGCGGTCAGGGGGCGTTTGTGACGGGATTCCACGCACCGTTGGTATCGGCACCGCCGTCCGGCGCCTGTGCCGGGCTGCCTGCCGACGCCGCCGGCGTGTGGCGTCAGCTCAGCGCTCCACCGTAGTTGGGCAGCTCGAAGCCCTTCTCGTAGTGGCCGCCCTGGAAGTCGGTGTCGTTGTTGCCGATGTTGGCGACGAGGGTGTAGCCCTGCTTCTCGAACGACTCGCGGCAGGAGAGCTTGACCTCGGCCTTGCCGGTGCTGCTCTTGGTTCGCATGCACAGGCCGTCCACGGTGTAGCCGGCGTTGCGGAGCTCGTTGAGGGTGGACTGGCGGGAGCCGCTGTCCCGGTAGGTGGCGAACAGGATCGCGGCGCCGTGCTGGTGGGCGTACCGGGTGACGTCCAGGATGGGCTTGACGGGCTTGCCGGGGTCGTAGTGGGTGGCGAGCGAGGTGTTGTCGATGTCGAGGACCAGCGCCAGGCGGTCGCTGGGCTTGCTTCCGGCCAGCCGCTGCTGGACGTAGCTCATGAGCGGCTTGGCGACGGCCTGGACATCCGATTCCCACTTGCTCTCGCTGGGCAGGGTGGACGCCTGGGCCGAGGGCGCGAGGGCGGTGGCGAACAGTCCGGCACCGGCAACCAGGCCGATGGCGAGCTTCTTGAACACGCTTGTCTCCTTGGGGAAGTGGAGGCGGGATGAGACCGGGGTCGGTTGAGCGGTGGGCCGAGCGCTGCTCAGGCGTGCCTCCAGGCGTCGGTGAACGCGCTTCCGCCGCCGGCGGGCCGGGAAGGAACTGGCGCCGGGCTCAGGTCGTCGAGCTTTCCTGCAGTGCGGATGCACGTCAACTGACGTTCGCAGGCGCCGAGTCGTCTGTCGACGCGGCGATGCTCGGATGGGTTCCGAGCTGCGGCAATACCACCTGGTAAACCGTCGGATGGGTAATTCTGTGGATTCGCCAGAACCGGCCGGGGTGATGACGGCCCGCCCCGCAGGGGCTGATCCACCGAGACGGGCCGCCTCTTCGCCGGTAGCCGCCACCAGCCCCGAGCGCGCATGTGGTACTCGCCGCTGCCCTCATCGGGCGCCGGGCACGTGTGCGGCGGGCCAGGCCGCGCTGTTCAGTCCAGCGCCCGATAGCGGCGTTGCGGCCGGCCCCGCCGGCCGTACCGCAACTCCACATCGGCCACGCCGCTGTGGACCAGGTGCTCCAGGTAGCGACCGGCCGTGGAGCGGCTGATGCCGAGTCGGTCGGCCAGCTCGGCAGCCGACAGGTTCGGTTCGCTCCGCAGGGCTTCTTGGACCGCGTCCAGGGTCGGCCCGCTGAGGCCCTTCGGCAGTCGCTCTGCGGGGCCGTGCAGGGTGCCGAAGACCCGGTCGAGCTGGAGTTGCGAGAGCGGCCCTTCCACGGCCAGCTCCTGACGGCGTGCCTGGTACCGGTGCAGCAGCCGGCTCAGGACCGCCAGCCGCACCGGTTTCAGTAGGTAGTGAAGGGCGCCACTGCGGACGGCGGTCCGTACAGCGGGCAGGTCGGACCTGCCGGTCACCACGATCACGTCGGTGCCGGTTCGGCCGGCACGCAGCTCCGCCGCGAGTTCGAGACCGTTGCCGTCCGGAAGGCCGATGTCGATCAGGGCCAGCTGCGGGCGGCGCTGCGCGAGCACCGCCCGGGCGGCTGCGGCCGAGGCGGCGACTCCCACCACGGTGAAGCCGGGCACACGTACCACGAAGCGGGCCAGCACGGCGGACGCCACGGGATCGTCCTCGACGATGAGAGTCGCGATCAAGTCTGCTCCTGCTGAATACCTGCACCACGCGGACCCGGCCACGGACCGCCGGTCCGTCGTCGCAGCTGGCCGGGGCCCGTGACGGTCCACCATAATGCGCCGAACCGGGCCGAGGCGCGGCCCGCGGGTCGGCGAGAGGTGGTCCGGATGGCGCGACGAACTGGTCGCCTGGCGAAGCTGCTGGGGCCGCGGCGGCCGGTGCTCAGCCTGGCCGTGCTGTACGTGGCGTGGGGGCTGCTGCCCCTGCTCGCGCTGGCCCAGTTCTGCCTGTCGTCGGCGCAGGACGCGGTACGCCGGCAGGTCCGCACCGGGCTCACCACCACCGCGACCACCAGCGCCGTGGTCACCGGTGACCGACTGTCAGCGCTCGGCGACCTGGTCACCGCCTCGGCGAACGACCCGGCACTGGCCGCGTACCTGTCCGACCCGGAGCACATCGCCGAGGGTGAGTCACCGATGCAGGAGGTCCACCAACTCCGCAGCTCCCAACCCGGGGTGGCCGAGGTGCTGCTGTGCGACCTCGGCGGCCACCCGCTGGCCGACTCGACGGACCTCGGCTACCTGCGCACTCCCACCACGACCGACTGGTTCCGGGCCGAGCTGGCGAGCCCACGGACCTACCTGTCCGCCGGATACGCGCCCGCCGCGCCGGGCACCGGGCGGGCGGTGGTGATCGCCGCGCCCGTCCACGACCGGGCCGGCAGCCTCGGCGGCGTGCTCGCCGCCGCCTACCGCCTGGACGCGCTGCAGGCGTTCACCGACCGGGTCGCCGCGGCGCAGGGTGTCGGCCTGGTGATCACCGACCAAGCCGGCGTGCCCGTCGCGGTCTCGACGTCCGGCCGGCCACCGGGCGGCCACGGCCGGGTCCTGACGGCGACCGAGCCGGTGCCCGGCTTCGGCTGGATCGCCACCGCGACGGTGTCCGAGAGCCAGGCCCTCGCCCCGCTGCGCACACTGCGCTCGGCCGTGGTCGGCGCGGTCCTGCTGCTCGGCACGGTCCTGTTGATCGGGCTCGCCGTCCAGGTCCGGCTGGCCTGGGCGCGCAGCCGGGCCGAGGACGCCCTGCAGGCGGCGCGGGACGAGGCCCTACGGCTCTCCAAGCGGAAGTCCACCCTGCTGGCCGAGGTGAGCCACGAGATCAGGACACCGATGAACGGCATCGTCGGCATGACCGAGCTACTGGAGGCCACCGGACTGGACGCCCGCCAGCGCCGCTACACTGCCGTGACCCGAAGCTCGGCCGCGGCCCTGCTCACCATCGTGGACGACCTGCTGGACCTGTCCCGGATCGAGGCGGGCAGGATGGCGCTGCATAAGACCTCCTTCGACCCGCGCCGGTTGTGCACGGAGGTGCTCGCCCTGATGGCGCCGCAGGCGGCGGATCAGGGGCTCCAGCTGGGCACGGAGGCCGCCCCGGAGGTCCCGCGCCGGCTGGTCGGCGATGCCGGACGGATCAGACAGGTGCTGGTCAACCTGGTGGGCAACGCCGTGAAGTACACCCCGCACGGGAGGGTGGACCTGCTGGTCGATCTGGTCGCCGACGCGGCCGGACCCGGCGGGTACGCGGTCCGGTTCGAGGTCAGCGACACCGGGGCCGGGCTGACACCGGAGCAGCAGAAGCGCATCTTCGATCAGTACACACGATTCGCCGGATCGCGTCAGGCGGTGACGGGAGACGGGCTGGGGCTGGCCATCAGCAGGGAACTGGTGGCTGCCATGGGCGGGCGCATGGGGGTGGAGAGCGAGCCCGGGCGAGGCAGTCGGTTCTGGTTCACCCTCGGCCTGGCGCCGGCCCCCGGGCCACGCGAGCTCGCGATGCCACCTGTCCTGAAAGGGCTGGGTGGGCTGGACGGGGTGAGCGGGAACATCCTGGTCGCCGATGACGACGAGGTCTGCCGACAGGTGGCCCGGGACGTTCTGGGGGCAGCTGGATTCACCGTGAACACCGTGCCGGACGGGGAGCAGGCAGTGGCCGCCGTCCGGAAGACCAGGTACGCCATGGTGCTGATGGATCTGCGGATGCCGGGATCGGACGGACTCGCCGCCGCCTCAGCGATCCGCGCCGAGGCGGGCCACACCGCGCCACCCGTGGTCGCCGTGACTGCGGAGCGTGACCCGGCAGCGCTCGACGCCTGCCGAGCGGCCGGGATCCAGGCCGTGATCGGCAAGCCCGTCGACTGGCCGACGCTCATCGCCGCGCTGCGCGGCGGTGCCGAGGGCGCGCAGCGCGGCAACCGAGCGCCAGCCGTTTGCGCGCCGGGCGGCGATTCCGGCTCTGCGGTGCCCCGGGGACCGGCGGTCGGGCACGTCGACTGGGACGGCGAGGTGCTGGACGAGTTGCTGGTATGTGGGGCCCTTCCGGCTGCGGCAAAGGCCTTCGCCACCACAGCACCCGATCTCGCCCAGGCGGTGGCCACCGCTGTCCAAGAGGCGGACCTGCCCGCCCTCGGCGCGGCCGCGCACCGGTTGGCGTCGGCCGCGGCCACCGTCGGCGCCCGCTCGCTGGCAGCCCGCTGCCAGCGGATCGAGTGGCTGGCCGAGACCGGCGGCCAGCCACTCGCGGAGACGGCCGCAGGCCTGACCGACGAGGTGTCGGCAGCGATCGGCGAACTCGACGCCCTTCACCCGCCCGCGAGTTCAGCCTGACCCTCCGACCGGCGGGGCGTCGTGCCACTCCCAGTACAGCCCGTGCACCCCGGGAGCGACGTCGGGGACCACCAGGCACGCCTGGCCCGAGGAGGAGATCCCCACCTCCTGGACCGTCTGCGCCGGCGCGTCGTGGTGCGGCCGCCAAGCCGCGGTACAGCCGGCCGGCAGCATGCCGGCGTCGAACCTCACCCGCAGCGCCAGGTTCCGGCCGGGGACGCACACCTTCCGCTCGTACTCGGTGGTGACATGCGAGGACGGATACGCGTAGCTGTACTCCACGATCGTGCTGCCGCCCGGTGGTATCGGAAGGTCGAACAGCAACTCGGCAGCGGTGAAGCCGTGTTCGCGATCGATGCGACGCCGGCCGAGGCGGCAGCCGACCAGTCCGAACAGATCGGCGCCGGCCGACGTCTCTGGCTCGGCCCGGGCGACCAGGACCAGCCGGTCCGCGCCCCGGTCGAGCGCTCGCACGATCTGCAGGACATCGACCTGGCGCTCCTCGCGCCCGGGCCCTATGTGCACGTCGATGCGCGTGTGGAGGGTCTCCACCCGTGTATTGGCCCGCGGGTCGAGGTCGGCGAGGACCCGCTCGACGGCCTGATCGCCGTAGGCCCGGCGGTGGTCCAGCGAGCCCGGAACGTGGTCGACCCAACGCCCACGCGGCCGGCGCGGGCCGAGCAGCGCGATCAACGAGTGGCGCTCCAGCTCCAGGACTTCCTCCAGCGCGCGTACGGCGTCCAGCGAGGCCGCCCGCTCGGGTCTGCTGCGGCCGCACTGCCAGTAGCTGAGGCTGGACACGCTCACCTGGATGCCACGGCGGGCCAACCGCCGTTGGATGGTGTCCAGGCTCAGGCCCTGCTCGCGGATCGCGGTCCGCAACGCGAGATCGAAGGGGCCGGAGCGGAGCGCCTGGGCGACCTCCGTTCCCACGGCAGCCCCGGCCCTGCTCAAAGATTGGTTGCGCACCCTGTACCCGCTTCCACTGGGACCGCACCGTGTCGGCAGTCTCTCCGAGTTGCGGAATCTACCCGGCAGACTCGCCAAGACCGGATATCTGTGCATATTTTTCACCGGCGGCACCGATGCGGCCCCCCTGAACGGCATCGCGGGTGTGGAGCCACCAGGAAGCCGATCGGGTGATGTGTCCCGGTCCCGGCTGAGGACGATGACATCGAGGCGGTGTGCCAGCCGGAAGGCCGGGCCGTCGGGCCGTGGTCACGGTGCAACAGGTCATGGACGACCGGGAGTTCGGCACGGGCTGCCCTTCCAGTGGCCCTTCACGCCGTCCGCCGGACACCGACAGACCCCCGCGCACAGGCCAGACACCCGCGCCGCATGGCCACCAGCAACCGTCGGTACACGGCGCTATGCCATTGTCGAAAGTACCTGTCCACCAGCGACGTCGGGTGAGTAGCCTGCCTTCGCCCCGACTGCTCGGCCGACCGCGCCGGGAACCTGCCAGCAGCAGATGCACCTGCCAGTCCAGGGATGGGGCCATCGAAGGTTGCCGGGCATCACCTCGTCATACGCCATACCAAAACGGCACACATGATCGTTCGCCAGCTCCGCGCGGCGACCATCCAGCCGTTGCGCGCACTGCGCGTCTCGGCGTTCCCGAGAGGAAGTCGGCAGCGAGAGGGACGGGCTCGGTGAGGATCACCCAGAAACTGGCCGTGCTCGCGACGATTCCGCTGATCGCCATGCTGGCGTTCGCCGTATCCGTACGGAAATGGCTCGCGCAACGGGTGGCAGGAGCCGGTCAGCACCACGGGCTCCCCGGCCCCCAGCGCGGCGGTGGCCTCGTGGACCAGGCGGGACTTGCCGATCCCGGCCTCTCCCTCTACCAGGACCACCGCGGGTGGGCGTCGTACTGCGGCGAGCAGCAGGCCAAGTTCCCGCTTGCGGCCGACGAAGGCGAAACCTCCGCGATGGGCCACCGCGTTGCGGTCGAGCACCCCTGCCACACAGCCACCGTGCTGTCCCGGTGGGAGCAGGTGCAGGACGCCCATCCACCCTCGGCCAGGCCGGTGCTACTGCGAGCGCTGAGCTCGCTCGGGTGCTCCGCTCCGATCGGTGGATCTCGGTGGCTGGAAGGGCACGCCTGGCCATTCCCGACGCCGGTGCCGGGACAGCCAGAGGCGCGTGGTGATCGATCGTGCCGCTCCGACCGTCGAGAGGTCAACACGTTCATGCCTCGGTGCAGCTGACCGGCATCCGCCGATCCAACTCGGTGGACCTGGTCGGCCGTTCGCCTGCGTGCTGTCCGGGCCGTCGCTGGTCAAGAGCCCTGGAGCGGCACCAATTCGGTGGATTCGCCTCCTGCGCCGCGGGCCTGCTGCGTGGCGGCCGGCACCATCCGTGCCGTCCGACTCTGGCGAATCCACAGAATTGGCCCACCAGCCGGGTCGCCCGGCCGTGTCGCCGCAGGTCGGACGGTGACCGCGCACTAGCCGTGTCGACAGACAACCACCTTCTGACGAACGGCCGTTGACGCAAATCACATGCCGGAGGCAGGCTCGGTGCCCCGATCATCCGGCGGGCCGTCGTGCACAACTCCGACGCCGCCCGGCCCATCACGCCGGCTGCCCGCCGCCGAACCTCAGACAGGAGTCACCATGCCCGTCACGCCCCACTCATGTGTGCCGGAGGGCCGAAGGAAGGCTGCTGCGGTCGCTGCGGCCACCGCCCTGCTGGCCCTGGCCGTCGGTGCCCAGGCGCCGGTCGCGGCCGCCAGCTCCGCTTCCTCGGACACCGGCCGCACCTCTTCCGGTGCCACCTCCGGCAACTGGTCCGGTTACGCGGCCACCAGTTCGACGTATCACTCCGTGTCCGCGACCTGGGTCGAGCCCAAGGTGAGCTGCGAGCACACCGGCGCGGTGTCCATCTGGGTGGGGCTCGACGGCCTGGGCACCCACACGGTGGAACAGACCGGCGTCCAGGCCGAGTGCAACAGCGTGAACGGCACCCCGCGCTACTTCGCCTGGTACGAGGACTACCCGGACCCGGAGTCGACCTACCCCGACACCGTCAAGGCCGGCGACAGCCTGACCGCGTCCGTCGTCTACAACAGCAGCACCGACAACTACACCGCCAAGCTCACCAACAACACCCGCGGCTGGAGCGAGATCAAGACCCTCACCCACTACAAGGGCGCCACCAACGGCAGCGCTGAGGTGATCGCCGAGGCCCCCTCGCGGAACGGATCCCGCGTCCCGCTGGCCGACTACGGCAGCGTGACCTTCACCAAAGCCACCATTGACGGCCAGACGCTCGCCGATGCCAAGGCCAAGACGGTGACCATGGCCCACAACGGCACCACGAGCGCGGTCCCCGGACCGCTCTCCGGCTCGGGAGACTCCTTCACCGACACCTGGAAGCACACCTGAGCCCGAGCACTGGTTGCCCTGACCTGATGGCTTCGGCCCCTCAGCTGCCGGTGCGGCCACCCTCGGCATTCCGCCACCACGGCACCCCACCCAAACCGGTGAGTCGATCGGGCGCCAGCCCGGCCAGCGCAGCCCCCACCACCCGGGCCCTCCGGTTCAGCTGATGGTCCGGCGGTGCGCACAGGTGCGCGCTGCGCTACGGCGCGGCAACCGTCGCTCACCCCGGAGGCGCGCTCATGGAACGCGCTGACGCGCCGGCATACCTGCCGACTCCCTGAGGCGCCCCACAAGGTGCGGTTCCAGGACGCGCCTTTCGAACCGGGTCCCCATGTTCACACGCCGCGCGACTTTCACACCAACCGAACAGGAGAATTCACCGTGACCCGACACGTACACCGTACTGGCATGTCCCGGGCCGCGATCGCGGCTACGCTGCTCACGGCGGCGGCGCTTGCCTCGTCGGTCTCGACGGCCCAGGCCGCGCCCGCCCACACCGCCTTTCCGCACTTCGACCACGCCCGGCACTCCGACCAGACCTGGGGCGGCTACAGCGACACCGGAAAGACCTTCACGTCGGTCAGCGCCGAGTGGACGGTACCGAGCCTGGACTGCAAGGCGACCCCGAACAGCGCGGTCTCGCCCTGGGTCGGCCTTGACGGCTTCAACTCCCGCACCGTCGAGCAGATCGGTTTCGATCAGGACTGCAGCAACGGGGCGGCCGAGTACCACCCGTGGGTCGAGATGTACCCGGCGGACTCGGTCTACTTCACCGAGAAGATCCACGCAGGGGACATCATCAAGGCGTCCGTCAGCGTACAAGGCACGAAGTTCACGCTGACGGAGTCCGACACCACCCAGGGCTGGTCCAAGACCTTCCACGAGACCGGCAGTGATGCGCTCTCCTCGGCTGAGGTCATAGTCGAGGACCTCGGCAGTAGCATCCCGGTCGTTGCCGACTTCGGGCACATCACCTTCCGGAACGCGACGGCGAACGGCGTGCCCCTCGCGAGCACGGGGACCCCCCACTCCACCAACCTCGAACGCGGCAGCACCCAGTTGACCAGTAACTCCAAGGTCAACAGCGACGGGTTCACCATCACCTGGCTCAATTCCTGATCTGTCGGTGCGGGCCCGGGGCAAGAGCCACCTGCCAGTTCGGTAGACGTTCTCGGGGCTGGGCCCCGGGTGACCTGTGTGCCGGTCGGGTGAAGCGCCTGCCGAGTCTGGCGCGGGACGACAACACAGACCCCGACGGCGACGACTGGGCCGATACAAGGGAGGAGATCCCGCCCGTTGGCACCATGATGCAGCTCACTGAGCCGGAGACCCCATCGCGCAGCAAGCCCGTCCGGGCCGAGGTCCGGCGCTACGAGATCGTCCCGCAGGACGCCCGGGCCGCCTAACCCTCACAGGCCGGTTCTGACGTGTCGGACGCGTCAGGCGCCGACCGCCTTGATTCCCCAGGTAGCCGGCCGCAGGTGGTCTGTCTCTGGGGTTTTGCCGCGACCCCGGCAAGGATCACAGGGACAGCCGCCTAGGAGCGGCGGGAGAGGTACTGCGGG
>NZ_JBSFJV010000070.1:0-44599 GCF_053598235.1 Kitasatospora sp. NPDC001159 | reverse complement strand
CCCGGAGTACGGCGCCACCTGCGCGATCTTCCCGATCGACGCCGAGACGTTGTCCTACCTGCGGCTCACCGGCCGCAGCGCCGAGCGGATCGCGCTGGTCGAGGCGTACGCCAAGGAGCAGGGCCTGTGGCACGACCCCGACCACGAGCCCGCCTACTCCGAGACCCTGGAACTGGACCTGTCGACGGTCCTGCCCTCGATCGCCGGCCCCAAGCGTCCCCAGGACCGGATCGCGCTCGCGGACGCGCCCGACGCCTTCCGCTCGGTCCTGGGCGGGTACGTGACCTGCGAACCGGCCCCGGTCGGGCTCGACGAGAGCGGCGAGGAGTCGTTCCCGGCCTCCGACCCCGTCGCGGTGACCACCGGTCACCCCGGCGACCGCCCGGCGCACTTCGACATCAAAGCGGGTGCCTGCCCGGCCAGGCCGACCGCCGTGACGCTGGAGGACGGCAGCGCCGTCGAACTCGACCACGGCGCCGTGGTGATCGCCGCGATCACCTCCTGCACCAACACCTCCAACCCGGAGGTCATGGTCGGCGCCGCTCTGCTGGCCAAGAAGGCTGTGGAGCGGGGCCTTGCGGCCAAGCCCTGGGTGAAGACCTCGCTCGCGCCGGGGTCGAAGGTGGTCATGGACTACCTCCAGCGCGCCGGCCTGATCCCCTACCTCGACCGGCTCGGCTTCGACCTCGTCGGTTACGGCTGCACCACCTGCATCGGGAACTCCGGCCCCCTGATCGAACCGGTCGCCCGTGCGGTCGCCGACAACGACCTCGCGGTGGCCGCGGTCCTGTCCGGCAACCGCAACTTCGAGGGCCGCATCCACCCGCAGACCAAGCTCAACTACCTCGCCTCCCCGCCCCTGGTGGTCGCCTACGCCCTGGCCGGCTCGATGACGGTCGACCTCACCCGCGACGCGCTCGGCACCGGCAGCGACGGCCGACCCGTCCACCTGCATGACATCTGGCCCAGCCGCGAGGAGATCCAACAGACCATCACCGCCTGTGTCCTCCCGCAGATGTTCACCCACGACTACGCGGACGTCTTCACCGGCGGCCAGGAGTGGAACGCCCTGCCCGCACCCGCCGGAGACCTGTACACCTGGGACCCCGCCTCCACCTATGTGCGACGGCCCCCGTTCTTCGAGCACATCCGCCGGGAACCCGAGCCGGTGCGCGACATCGACGGCGCCCGGGTGCTGGCCGTCCTCGGCGACTCCGTCACCACCGACCACATCTCCCCGGCCGGCGCCATCAAGGCCGACTCCCCGGCGGGTGCGTACCTGCGCGCCCGCGGCGTTGAGGCGAAGGACTTCAACTCCTACGGTTCCCGGCGCGGCAACCACGAGGTCATGATCCGCGGCACCTTCGCCAACATCCGCCTGCGCAACCTGCTCGCCCCCGGCACCGAAGGCGGCTTCACCCAACACCTGCCGACCGGCGAACAGAGCACCATCTTCGACGCCGCCACGCGCTACGCCACCGAGGGCACCCCGCTGCTGGTCATCGCCGGCAAGGAGTACGGCTCCGGCTCCTCGCGCGACTGGGCGGCCAAGGGCACCGCCCTGCTCGGGGTCAAGGCCGTCCTCGCCGAGTCCTTCGAGCGCATCCACCGCTCCAACCTCATCGGTATGGGTGTCGTGCCCCTCCAGTTCACCCCCGGCGAGAACCGCGAAACGCTCGGTCTGACCGGGGAGGAGACCTACACCGTCCACGGACTGGCCGACCTGCCCCGCGAAGTCGCCGTGACCGCCGAAGGTCCCACCGGAACCGTCCGGTTCACCGCCCGCGTCCGCATCGACACCCCCACCGAGGCCGACTACTACCGACACGGCGGCATCCTGCCCTACGCGCTGCGCGCCCTCCTCCCGGCATGACCCACGGTCCGCCGTCACGACGCGCCACCGTGAGTGCCAGGACAACGCGCGGGCGCGGTGCCAGACTCACCGCATGCAGAAGTTCTCCCTGGAAGCATCCGCCCGCGAGCACCTCGACAAGGCCAGAACCGTCCCGACCGGGCGCAGCGCCGAGACCGTCTACGGCGGCCACGAGCACCACCTGCGCCAGACCCTCCTCGCGCTGACGGCCGGCACAGAGCTGGCCGAGCACGACAGCCCTGGCGAGGCAACCTTGCTGGTGCTGCACGGCAGGGTACGGCTGCGCAGCGGCGATGCCTCGTGGGACGGCATGGCCGGGGACCTGCTGGTCGTGCCGCCCGCCCGGCACGGCCTACAGGCCTTGGAGGACGCCGCCGTCCTGCTCACCGTCGCCAAGGCGTGACGCCGTCGTCGGGCAGACCGGTCGTGCCAGCTGTCCGCGCGGTGAGACTGTTGACCTTCGGTCATGGGACAGCCGAACGCGCCGAGTTGGCCGTTCTGCTGCACGGCGCGGGTGTGCGCGCGGTCGTGGACGTCAGAACCGCTCCCGGAAGCCGCCACAACCCCGACGCGAGCCGGCAGGCGCTCACCGTCTGGCTTCCCGAGGAGGGCGTGGACTACCGGTGGGAGCGGCGGCTCGGCGGCTTCCGCAAGAAGGCTCCGGACTCGCCCGACACCTTCTGGGAGAACGACTCCTTCCGCGGCTACGCGGGCCACACCCGCAGCCCGGAGTTCCTGGCGGCCATGGACGACCTGCTGCACCAGGCTGCTGCCACGCCGACCGCAGTGATGTGCGCCAAGACCCTGTGGTGGCGCTGCCACCGCCGGATCATCGCCGACTTCGCGGTCCTCATCCGGCACGCTCGCGTCGAACACCTCGGCCACGAAGGCCGGCTGACCGAACACCATCCGACCCCGGGCGCCCGGATCCGTGCGGACGGCCTACTCGTCTACGACCGCTCCGCCAGGCCCGTCATCTGAGTGGCAAATTGCACGCATTCCGCGACGGATCCTCCGTCCTGACGCGTAGGGTGGGGCGTTGGCAGACGCGGGGCGGGAGTGCTCCGGACGGGCGATTCCGGGGCGCTCGGGCCGGTACTCCGGTGTGTCCCTGCAGCTGCCGTCCGCCTGCGGCGAATCATGGCCCGGTGACCACCGACCATTCCGTGAGGACGAGGCAGCCAGCGCCCGCGCTTTCGACGGTGGCGCTCAAGGCGGCCATGGCCGTGACCGGCCTGATCATGGTGCTGTTCCTGCTGGTCCACATGTACGGCAACCTCAAGCTCTTCTACGGCCAAGCGGAGTTCGACGACTACGCGCACCACCTGCGCACGATCGGCGAGCCGTTCCTGCCGTACACCGGGGCGCTGTGGATCATCCGGGTGGTACTGCTGATCAGCGTGCTGACCCACATCGGCTCGGCCGTGCTGCTGTGGGCGCGCTCCCGCCGGGCCACCGGTGGCCGGGGCGGCTGGCGGTACGAGAGCACCCGGGCCCGGCGCGGCGTCCAGCGCAGCTACTCCTCCTTCACGATGCGCTGGGGAGGGGTGACCATCGCCCTGTTCGTCGTCTACCACCTGCTGCACCTGACCACCGACACCATCCACCCCGGCGGCGTCTCGTCCAGCCCGTACGTGCGGACGGTGAACGGCTTCGAGATCTGGTGGGTCGTGCTCAGCTACACCGCGGCGCTGATCGCGATCGGGTTCCACCTACGGCACGGGTTCTGGGCCGCCTTCGCGACGCTCGGGGCGAACACCTCGCTCCGACGCCGCCGCCGGCTGAACGCCTGGGCGGTGGCCGTGGCGCTGGTGATCACGATCGGGTTCCTGGTCCCGCCGTACGCCGTGCTGTTCGGAGGGATCGAGGAATGAGCGAGGCAGCGGCGACCCCGGATTCGGGCCTGTACACCGTGGGCGAGCCGATCGCCGACACCAAGGCCCCCGCCGGCCCGATCGCCGAACGCTGGGACGCCCGGAAGTTCGCCGCCCGGCTGGTCAACCCCGCCAACCGCCGCAGGCTCTCGATGATCGTCATCGGCAGCGGCCTGGCCGGCGGTTCCGCCGCCGCCACCCTCGGCGAGGCCGGCTACCGGGTCGAGGTGTTCTGCTACCAGGACAGCCCCCGCCGGGCGCACAGCATCGCCGCCCAGGGCGGCATCAACGCGGCGAAGAACTACCGCAACGACGGCGACAGCGTGTTCCGGCTGTTCTACGACACCGTCAAGGGCGGGGACTTCCGCGCCCGCGAGTCCAACGTGCACCGCCTCGCCCAGGTCAGCGTCGACATCATCGACCAGTGCGTGGCCCAGGGCGTGCCGTTCGCTCGCGAGTACGGCGGGCTGCTGGACAACCGCTCCTTCGGCGGTGTGCAGGTAACGCGGACCTTCTACGCCCGCGGCCAGACCGGCCAGCAGCTGCTGCTCGGCGCCTACCAGGCCCTGGAGCGGCAGGTCGCGGCTGGCACCGTGCGGGTGCACGCGCGCCACGAGATGCTCGACCTGATCGTCATCGACGGCCGCGCCCGCGGCGTGGTGGTGCGCGACCTGGTCACCGGCACCACCACCGCGCACTTCGCCGACGCCGTCGTGCTCGCCTCCGGCGGCTACGGCAACGCCTTCTACCTGTCCACCAACGCGGTCGGCTGCAACGCCACCGCGATCTGGCGCGCGCACCGCCGGGGCGCGCTGTTCGCCAACCCGTGCTTCACCCAGATCCACCCGACCTGCATCCCGGTCAGCGGCGAGCACCAGTCCAAGCTGACGCTGATGAGCGAGTCGCTGCGCAACGACGGCCGGATCTGGGTACCCAAAGCGGCGGGCGACGGCCGCAGACCGGGCGACATCCCCGAAAAGGACCGCGACTACTACCTCGAACGCCGCTACCCCGCCTTCGGCAACCTCGTCCCGCGCGACGTCGCCTCCCGCGCGGCCAAGAACGTCTGCGACGAGGGCCGCGGGGTCGGCCCCGGCGGGCTCGGCGTCTACCTGGACTTCGCCGACGCCATCGCTCGCCTGGGGCGGCCGGTCATCGAGGAACGCTACGGCAACCTGTTCGACATGTACCGCCAGATCACCAGCGAGGACCCGTACACGGTCCCGATGCGGATCTACCCGGCGGTGCACTACACGATGGGCGGCCTATGGGTCGACTACGACCTGCAGAGCACGATCCCGGGCCTGTTCGTCATCGGTGAGGCCAACTTCTCCGACCACGGCGCCAACCGCCTCGGCGCGAGCGCCCTCATGCAGGGCCTCGCGGACGGCTACTTCGTCCTGCCCAACACTCTCGCTCACTACCTCGCCGCCGGCCCCTACGAGCCCGCGGACGAGACCCACCCCGCCGCCCGCGAAGCGCTCGCGGCCGTCCACGACCGGATCAGCCAGCTGCTGGCGGTTGACGGACGCCGCACCGTCGACTCCTTCCACCGGGAACTCGGCGCCATCCTCTGGGACCACTGCGGCATGGAACGCAACCGAGAGGGTCTGGTGCACGCCATCGGGGCCGTGCGCACGCTGCGGGAGGAGTTCTGGCGCGACGTCACCGTCCCCGGCAGCGGCGAGGAGCTCAACCAGTCGCTGGAACGGGCCGGCCGGGTCGCCGACTTCCTCGAACTCGGCGAGCTGATGTGCATCGACGCACTCCACCGCGACGAGTCCTGTGGCTGCCACTTTCGCGCCGAGCACCAGAGTGCCGATGGCGAGGCGCTGCGCGACGACGACAACTACGCCTACGTCGCCGCCTGGGAGCACACCGGCGGCCCCCCGGTCCTGCACAAGGAGCAACTCGCCTTCGAACACGTCGAACTGAAAGCGCGGAGCTACAAGTGAACATCACCCTGCGCATCTGGCGGCAGCAGGGCCCCGACCGGCCCGGACGCATGGTCGCCTACGGCGTCGATGACGCCTCGCCCGACATGTCGTTCCTCGAGGTGCTGGACGTCCTCAACGAGCGGCTGACCCTGGCGGGCGAGGAACCGATCGCCTTCGACAGCGACTGCCGAGAGGGCATCTGCGGCATGTGCGGCCTGGTGATCAACGGCATCCCGCACGGGCCCCAGGCCGGCGTCACCACCTGCCAGCTCCACATGCGCACCTTCGCCGACGGCGACGTGATCGACGTCGAGCCCTGGCGCGCCGGTCCGTTCCCGGTGATCAAGGACCTCGTCGTCGACCGCGGCGCCTTCGACCGGATCATCCAGGCCGGCGGCTACATCAGCACCCCGACCGGGTCCGCCCCCGACGCCCACAGCGTCCCGGTACCGAAGGAGGACGCCGAAGCCGCGTTCGACTCCGCCACCTGCATCGGCTGCGGCGCCTGCGTAGCAGCCTGCCCCAACAGCTCCGCCGCGCTCTTTCTCGGCGCCAAGATCACCCACCTCGGACTGCTCCCGCAGGGCCAGCCCGAGCGGCACTCACGCGCGCTGAGCATGATCAGCCAGCACGACAAAGAGGGCTTCGGCGGCTGCACCCAGATCGGCGAATGCACCGCGGTCTGCCCCAAGGACATCCAACTGGACGTCATCTCCCGCTGTCACCACGACGTACTCGCCGCCCTGTACCACCGCGGCGAGCGGCACAAGGACCACCAGGAAGGGCCCACCGCCTGACGCCTCCCACCACACGGAGCCCCGGCATCAAGCCCGGTAGCACTCCGTGCCCCTGGTGCTTCGCGGACGGCGTAGACCGACCTGCCGGCGCCCCGGTTCGCTGATAGGACGGGGTAGGGGCCGGCGGAGCATGGAAGGGACGTCTGGGATGCCGAAGGTCGCCGTCAACGGGCTCGCGCACATCGGGCGCGCCGCGCTGAAGATCCCCTGGGAGCTGGAGGGCGTCGCGGACCCCACCCATCAAATGGTCCGCGAAGCCCTCTCCGTGCTGGGCGTCAGTCATGCGCTGTGATCGCGGCGCGCGCACGCGACACCACCGGCATGTGGAAACCGCCCGACAGGCGGGGCACGCCGCCGGCGGTGAGGACGACCTCGGGTTGGCGCGTGCCAGGCACGCGCGGCGAAGGGCGCGGGGGACGGGATGAAGGTCAAGGAGATCATGACCTCGCCGGTCGTCACGGTCACCGGGCCCACACCCTGGCCATCTCCTACCGCACCGCGCCGGGACCGGACAGCGAGGCGGTGATGTGCCTGCTCGGGGGCGCCACGACCAACATCGGCGCCTTCCACGAGGCGCTCAACCTCGCCGCCGTGTGGCACCTGCCCATCGTCTACGTCATCGTCAACAACCGGCTGGGCATGGGCACCCCGGTCGCGGCAGCGGCCGGGGAGCCCGAGCTGTCCCGGCGCGGCTGCTCCTACCGCATCGTCGGCACGCGCGTGGACGGAGGCGACGTGCTCGCGGTCCGCGACGCCGCGCGAGCCGCCCTGGAGCGGGCCCGCACCCAGCACCGGCCGATGCTGCTGGAGACCGTCAGCCACCGACTGCGCGGCCACTCCGTGGTCGACCCGGCCCGCTACCGGTCCGCCGAGGAGACCCAGCGACTGCGCGAGGAGGACCCGCTGCCCGCCGTCCGGGCCCACCTGATCGACGACGGCGTCCTCAGTGAGGAGCAGGCGGCCCGGATCGAGGAGGAGGCCGAGCAGCAGGTCACCGCCGCTGTGGACTTCGCCGATGCCAGCCCGCTCCCGGCCGTCGAGGCCCTCTTCGACCACGTGTACGCCACCGAGGTGGCCAACACCCCCTACGGCCTGCCCGGCGACCCGCTGGCGAGGCCACCGCAGCCGGTGGGCGGTGAGCCGTGACCGAGAACGTCACCTACCGGCAGGCGCTGCACGACACGCTCCGCGCCGAACTGCCGCGGGACGAGAACGTCCTGCTCATCGGCGAGGAGATCGGGATCTTCGAGGGCTCCTACAAGATCACCGCCGGTCTGCTGGCAGAGTTCGGCCCACGCCGGGTGCGCGACACACCGATCTGCGAGGAGGGCTTCACCGGCGCCGCGATCGGCGCCGCCATGCTCGGACTGCGCCCGGTCGTGGAGATCATGACCATCAACTTCAGCCTGCTTGCCATCGACCAGATCATCAACCACGCGGCGAAGATGCACGCCATGTTCGGCGGCCAGGTCTCGGTACCCCTGGTGATCCGCACCCCAGGAGGCGGCGGACAGCAACTGGCCGCCACCCACTCGCAGAACCTGGAGGTCTTCTACGCCCACATCCCCGGCCTGAAGGTCGTCGCCCCCTCCACCCCCGCCGACGCCAAGGGCCTGCTCGCCGCGGCCGTGCGCGACGACGACCCGGTGATCCTCCTGGAGAACCTGGCGCTGTACAACACCCGGGGCGAAGTGCCCGACGGCGACCACACGGTGCCGATCGGTACCGCCGCCGTCACCAAACCGGGCCGCGACCTGACGTGGTCGCGGGCGACGCGAAGTCGTCGCGGGCACGGTGATGGCGCTCACCTTGTCCATCGACCACCGCGTCCTCGACGGCGCCAGCGGCGCCGCCTTCCTCGCCGACCTCAAGGTCCTGCTCGAACAACCCCTGCGCATCGTCGTGTAACCGGAGGCACCCATGACCGAGAACGTCTACCACCCCGCCACGCCCGGGATCGGCGCCCGTCGCGCCCAGCTCGCCCCGGCCGTCAACGAGGCGTTCGAGAACTTCAGCCGCGCCGTGTTCGCCGAGGGCGCGCTGCAGGAGAAGACCAAGCAACTGATCGCGGTGGCCGTCGCCCATGTCACCCAGTGCCCGTACTGCATCCAGGGCCACACCCGCCTCGCGCAGCGCAAGGGCAACAGCCCGCAGGAGATCATGGAGGCGATCTGGGTCGCCGCCGAAATGCGCGCAGGCGGCGCCTACGCCCACTCCACCCTCGCCCTGCATGCCATGGGCGAGACCGAACCCCACCAGTGACCCGCGACATCGGGCGGCCCGGGGACGCGGCGGTCCACGAGCGTTTGGAGGACGGTGGCATGAATGCGGCAGCCCGCTACGACGCCTTCCGGGAACTCGCCCGGCGACGTGGACGACCCGGCGAACGGCTCCTGGAGTCCCTGGCCCAGGCCCGCAGCACCACCGGGGACAACCCGGCGGTGTGGGCGCCAGGGGTCGCCGCGCAGGCGGGACTTCCGGCCGCGTCGGGATTCGGCCCGGCCAGCTACTACGCCGACCTGGCGGCCCCGCACGGCCGACGTCACGTGCGTGTGTGCACGGCCACGGCATGCTTCGCCGCCCAGGGTGGACGCCACTTGGGCGAGGCGGAGCGCGTGCTGGGCGTGACGGCCGACCAGGTGAGCGCGGACGGGTCGGTCTCGCTGCAGGCGGTGCGGTGCCTGGGGTACTGCTACGCGGGCCCGGCAGCGCTCGACGGCGACGCGCCCTGCACCGGAGCCGGTCTGGCGGCCCAGCTCGCCGGACGGCAGGTCCACCACGACCCGCCGATGCCGGCAGCCGACACCACCGGCGATCCGGTGCTGCTCGCGGGCATCACCGCCGGCCAGGCGTCCTGGCAGGTGTGGCCGCGCGTGGTCGCCCGCGCGACGCCCGATGGGGTCCACGCCGAGGTGGCCGCCTCCGGGCTGCGGGGGCGGGGCGGCGCCGGCTTCCCGGTAGCGGCCAAGTGGGCCGCAGCCAGGCGACGCCCGGGCACGGTGGTCATCGCCAACGGCGACGAGGGCGACCCCGGATCCTTCGCCGACCGGCTGCTGATGGAGCAGGACCCCGCCCGGGTCCTGGAAGGCCTGGTGCTGGCCTGCTTCGCCTGCGGGGCGAGCGAGGGTGTGGTGCTGGTGCGGTCGGAGTACCCCCGGGCGCTGGCTCGGATGCGCGAGGCGGTGGCCCGCGCGTACGCGGACGGCCACCTCGGGGCCGGGGTGCACGGCAGCCCGATCAGCCTGGAGGTGCGGGTGCTGGCGGGCGCGGGCTCCTACATCGCCGGGGAGGAGACCGCGCTGATCGCCGGCCTGGAGGGGGACCGGGGCTGTGCGAGGGCGCGTCCGCCCTACCCGACCGACCACGGCCTGTGGCAGGCGCCGACCGTAGTCAACAACGTGGAGACGCTGGTGGCCCTCCCGTGGATCGTCGCTCGCGGCGGCGCCGCGTATGCCCGCCGCGGGGTGCCGGAGCAGGCCGGCACCAAGTTGGTCAGCCTCTCCGAACGCTTCGCCCGCCCGGGCGTCTACGAGGTCGAGTTCGGGGTGCCGCTGCGCTGGATCACCAGCGGCCTGGGCGGCGGCCTGCGGGACGGCGCCGCGCTCGCCGTGCTGCAGGTCGGCGGCCCACTCGGCGGATTCCTGGCACCCGATGCGCTGGACGTGCCGCTGACCGACCGTGAGCTGGCCGGGCGCGGGACCGCCCTGGGCCACGCTGGCCTGGTGGCGGTGGACCAGCGGGTGGAGCCGCTCGAGGTGCTGCGGCACGTGTGGGAGTTCGCCGAGGCGGAGAGCTGCGGGGCCTGCTCCCCGTGCCGCGTCGGCTCCCGGCGTGGGTTTGACCTGGCCTGCGGCCAGGAGGCGCCGGGAGCGGAGTACGGGCGGCTGCTGGACCTGATGGCCGAGGCCAGCCTGTGCGCCTTCGGCCGCCGGGTGCCGCCGTCGGTGCGCAGCCTGGCCCGCGCCTACGGCAACCGGCTCGCGGGGTGGGACCAGTGAGGTGCCTTCAGATCGACGGCCGGGACGTCACCGTCCATGACGGGGCCTCGCTGCTGGAGGCGGCGCGCTCGGCCGGCATCGACCTGCCGACGCTGTGCCACGACGACCGACTCACCCCGGTGGGATCCTGCCGGGCCTGTCTGGTCCGCGTGAACGGCACGGTCACCGCCGCCTGCGTCACCCCCGCCGCCGACGCCGACCACGTGGAGACGGCCGGCGAGGAGCTGGAACGGCTACGCCACGACGCGGTCGAGCTGATCGCCGCCGCACTGCCGCGCCGAGCGCTGGACGGCTCCGACAGCGAATTGGCGGCACTGTGTGCCCGGCTGGGCATCGGACCGGAAGCCACCCGGGGCACCGGGGGCCGCGGACGCGACGACTCCCACCCCTATGTCCACCTCGACCGCGACCTGTGCATCGCCTGCGGCCGCTGCGTCAGGATGTGCGCCGAGGTGCAGGGCACCTTCGCGCTCACCCTGGTCGGCCGCGGCGCCGAGACCGTGGTCGCCCCTGGCACCGGAGGCCGATGGGTGGACTCCGACTGCGTCGCCTGCGGCGGCTGCGTCGACACCTGCCCCACCGGCGCGATCTGGCAACCCGGCTTGGCGCCCGGCGCCGCGGCCCACCGCCCGCCGGCCGAGAGCACCCGCACCACCTGCGGTTACTGCGGCGTGGGCTGCTCACTGGAGGCCGTCACCGAAGGCGGCCGTGTGGCCGCCGTACTGCCGGACCGCACCGGGCCGGTCAACCGGGGCCACGCCTGCGTCAAGGGCCGCTTCGCGCACGGCTTCGCGCGTTCCCCCGAACGGCTCACCCAGCCCCTCGTCCGCCGGGGCGACAGCCTGGAGCCCGCCACCTGGGAGGAAGCGCTCGACCAGATCGCCCGCGGGCTGCGCGCCGCGATCGAGACCGGCGGGCCGGACGCGGTCGCGGCGATCTCCTCGGCGCGGGCCACCAACGAGGAGAACTACCTGCTCCAGAAGTTCCTGCGGACCGTCATCGGTACCAACAACATCGACAACTGTTCCCGGCTGTGCCACTCGCCCTCCGCCACCGGCCTGACGGCCTCCTTCGGCTTGGCCGGCGGCACCGACCCCCTCGACGACCTCGACCAGGCCGACTGCCTGCTGATCGTCGGCGCCAACCCCGTCGAGGCCCACCCGGTGGTCGGTGCCCGCCTGCTCGGCCTCGCCCTGCACGGCGCGAAGCTGATCGTCGCCGACCCACGCGCCGTGGGGCTCGCCCGCCACGCCGACCTCCACCTGCGCCCCCGGCCCGGCAGCAACGTCGCCCTGTTCCACGGCATCGCCCACGTCCTGCTCGCCGAACACCTGACCGACGAGGACTTCCTGCGCCGCCGCGCCACCGGACTGGCCGATCTCACCGCGCTGCTCGCCGACTACCCGCCCGAGCGGGCCGCCGCCCTCACCGGCGTCCCGGCCGGGGACATCGTCGCGGCGGCCAGGACCTTCGGCCGCGCGAAACGGCCCGGCATCATCTACGGCCTCGGCGTCACCGAGCACCTGCACGGCACGGACGGCGTGCGGGCGCTGGCCAACCTCACGATCCTGCACGGCGCCGTCGGCACCGACCACGGCTGCGGCATCATCCCGCTGCGCGGCCAGAACAACGTCCAGGGCGCCTCCGACATGGGCGCCCTGCCCGACGTCCTGCCCGGCTACGGCAAGGTCACCGACCCGCTGGCACGCGCCCGCGCCGAGCAGGTGTGGGACAGCCGGGTCCCGGCGCGCCCCGGGCTACGCATCCCGGACATGTTCGCGGCCGCCCGCGCGGGCGACCTTCGGGCACTGTGGATCGTCGGCGAGGACGTCTGCGCCACCGACCCGGACGCCACCCGCGTGGCCGAAGCCCTCGACGCCTGCCCCCTGGTGATCTGCCACGAGCTGTTCCTGTCCGCCACCGCGCGCCACGCCGACGTCGTCCTGCCCGCCGCCTCCTGGCTGGAGAAGGACGGCACCTTCGTCAACCTCGACCGCCGCTTCCAGCGCGTCCGCCCGGCCGCCCTGCCCCCGGGCGAGGCACGCAGCGACTTCTACGCCATCAACGCCATCGCCACCGCTCTCGGCGCCGACCTGCGCTGCCCCACCCCTGCCGACGCCCTGGCCGAATGCGCCCGGCTCACCCCGCACTTCGCCGGCCTCTCCCACCAGCGCCTGGACCAGGAAGGAGCCATCCCCTGGCCCTGCCCGCACCCCGACCGCCCGGGTGAGGCCAAGCTCTACACCGATCGCTTCGCCACCCCCGACGGGCGGGCCCACCTGGCCGCCGTCCCCTACCTGCCCCCGGGAGAAGAACCCGACGCGAGCTTCCCCCTCGTCCTGGTCACCGGCCGCCGCCTGATGCACTACAACTCCGGCAGCATGACCCGCCGCACCGACAACCTCCGCCTCGCCCCACTCGACCAGCTCGACATCCACCCCGACGACGCCGCCCGGCACGGCCTGCGCGACGGCGACCCGACCACCGTCGCCAGCCGCCACGGACACGCCTCGCTGATCGCCCGCGTCACCACCGAGACCGCCCCCGGCCAGCTCTTCTGCGCCTTCCACTTCCCGGACGACCAGGTCAACACCGTCACCTCGCCACACGCCGACCTGGCCACCTCCTGCCCCGAATACAAGGTCACCGCCGTACGCCTGCACCCCCACCCACAAACGGGCAGCACCGGCACTCGGGCCGAAGACGACACTCCCGGGTAACGGCCGGCACTCCGCCCAGGAGCACCGCCCACCGCGGCGACCGAACCGGACACGACCGCTCCGTGCCCATGCAGTGGCCTGCCCACCGGCCGGGGAGGCACGATCGAATGCGGAGAGCTTCCCGTGCCGGGAAGGAGGCCATTCATGTCCACCCGGCATCGCGTCAGACCGATGATGTACGACGTCTTCGCGCCGCCCCTGCGGATCACCACCACGAACGCTCCCGCTCGGCCAAAGTCCTCCACCTGGAGGGAGATGCCGGCCTCGACCAGCGCAAGAAACTGGACAACGCCTTCGCCCGGGCGATCGCCGAGCGCCCGGCCAAACTGGTTCCCGCCCGTACCGGCTACCGCTTCTGGGCCGGCCACGCGGCGAGGACGGCGGCCTGGCTGCGGTCCACGTCCCGGGTGGCGGTCAGCAGCGTGAGCTTGTCGTGCGCGGCGAGGTCACACAGATGATCGGCGGCCTGCCGATGTCCTGGATCGCGTAGCTCGGTCAGGTACCGGCGGCGGAACTCGACGAAGCGACTGGGCTCGTGACCGTACCACTTGCGCAGTTCGCTCGTGGGGCGACATCGCGCAGCCACGCGTCCAGGTGGGCGTCCTCCTTGCGCATGCCCCTCGGCCAGACGCGGTCGACGAGCACGCGCCTGCCGTCCTGAGGGGAGGTCTCTTCGTAGACTCGCCGGTAGGTGACCTGTCCGGCCATGACGGCACCCTCCCTCCAGACCAGATCGGCCGCCCCGGCCCGAAGCCAGCGGATGGCCCTGCCGCCTTGGGCGTGTCCGACGTGCCCATTTTATCGACGACCGCACCCGCGAGCCGCTCGAGCGTCCACCGGGAGCACACGACCGTCCGGACACAGCCGCCGCGAGGAGGAAGATGCGCATGCGCAGCAGTCACACGACGACGGAGGCGCACGACTTCCCCGCGGTGACGGCTCCACGGATGAGCACCGTCCGAGAGCTGGACGCTGCGGTGGCCACCTGCCGGGCCTGCCCGCGGCTGGTGGTCTGGCGGGAGGAAGCCGCCCGCACCAAGCGCAGGGCCTTCAGAGACTGGGAGTACTGGGCGCGTCCGGTGCCCGGCTTCGGACCGCCGGACGCCCCGCTGGCGATCATCGGGCTGGCCCCGGCCGCGCACGGGGGCAATCGCACCGGCCGCATCTTCACCGGTGACCCGTCCGGCGACGCCCTGTATGCCGCCCTGTACGACCTCGGACTGGCCTCCCAGCCGACCGCCACCCACCGCGACGACGGACTCGAACTGTACGGAGTGCGGATCACCGTGCCGGTGCACTGCGCACCTCCCGACAACCGACCCACCACCACCGAGCGCGACACCTGCCGCCCGTGGCTCGCCCGGGAGCTCGAACTGCTGCGCCCGACACTACGGACGATCCTGGTACTCGGCGCGTTCGCCTGGCAGTCGCTGCTGCCCGTGCTGGTCGGCGCCGGATGGCAACTTCCCAGGCCGCGCCCGGTCTTCGGACACGGCGCCGAAGCCCTGGTCGTCGATCCCCTCGGCGAGCGCGAGGTGCGCCTGATCGGTGGCTACCACCCCAGCCAGCGCAACATGTCCACCCGCACCCTCACCCCCGCCATGCTCCGCGACGTGCTGCGCCTGGGCGCCGAGGACGCCGGACTGCCGATCCGTACGTGAGTGCGCCACCGAGCATCCTCCGCCCGCCTCTCGTCATGGCCGCCCGGCGTGCAAGCCGGCCGCGAGCTTCCCGGCCAGCTCCTCCCAGCTGGCGTCGAACTTCGCCACACCCTCGTCCTCCAGCACCTGAACAACGTCCATGTAGTCGATGCCAGGGGCAGCCAGGCCCTCCAGCGTCTCGTGCGCCTCGGCGTAGGCGTCACGTGGGCTGCTGTCCGGCCCCGGCACATCAGCCCCGACCAGTGGCAGCGTTTCGAGGCCAACATGCGGGAGATCTTCACCGCGCTGGGCATGCCCGCCGACATGCCCTCCACCGTGGACACGCCGCGCCGGTTCCTGCGCGCCCTGCACGAGGCAACCAGCGGCTACGAGGGGGACGAGAAGCTGGTCACCGCATTCCCCACCGAGTGCCGGGGCGGCCCGGACTGCCGGATCGGCCAGGTGGTGGAAGGGCCGATCCCCTTCTTCTCGCTGTGCGAGCACCACAGCCTGCCGTTCTTCGGCACCGCCCGCGTCGGTTACATCGTCCACGAACACATCCTCGGTTTGTCCAAAGTCACCAGGTTGGTGCGCCTGTTCGCCCGCCGCTTCTCCGTACAAGAGCGCATCGGCCAGCAGCTCGCCGACGCCCTCGAACGCATCCTGCAGCCGCACGGCGTCGCCGTACACCTTGAGGCAGTCCACCTGCGCACGCAGATGCGCGGCGTCCGCGAGATCGAGTCCAGTACCCGCACCACCTACTGGCGCGGCAACTACGACACCGAAGACCAACTCCGCGTCGAGTTCTTCGAACTGTGCGGCCCCAGGGGCGTCGGCCGTGGCCGCGCCTGACCCCCGACCTCCTGCCGAGAGCCTGCACGCGCGGCCACTCCGGTACAGTACGAAGATCCCATACTCCCGCGCTGGACCCCGCCGCCGGTCCTGGTAGACCTCTACGGTGGCGAGGTCGGGTTTACCGGACCCTGCCGCCCGGGCGACGCCACGCCGCAGACCTCCTCAGCGCAAGACGGGACGCGTCCTCCCTGTTCCTGCGCTACCGGTTCCACCAGCCCCGCCGCGACGCACCATGCCTGGGGCCGAATGAGGCGAGCACGCATGCGGAGCCCGGTCACCTCGGCCATGGTGGACATTGGCGGAGCCAGCCGGTGGAGAGACGCTGAAAGAAACCGCGCTCACTACGACCAGACAGCAGCCCCGGCGGGGTCCCGGCTCCCGCCGCCCGTGCTGGTCGGCCAAGGGAGGAGGCACAGATGTCGGCCACTGACCGCTACCTGAAGAACAACGAGGAGTACGCCACCCGCTTCCCCGGCCTGCTTCCAGGTCCGCCGTCGGGACAGGTCGCCGTCGTCGCCTGCATGGACTCGCGGATGGACATCTACGCGATCCTCGGTCTGCGGCCGGGCGAGGCGAACGTGATCCGCAACGCGGGCGGAGTCATCACCGATGACGAGATCCGCTCCCTCGCGATCAGTCAGCGGTTCTTGGGAACGCGCGAGATCATCCTCATCCACCACACCGACTGCCCGCTGCTCGACATCAGCGACGACGTGTTCAAGAAGCAGATCCAGTCCGAGGCGGGGATCAGACCGCACTGGCCGGTGGAGAGCTTCCGGGACTTGGAGATCGATGTCCGGCGCTCGATCTGGCGGGTCAAGAGCAGCGCGTTCCTGCAGCACCGCGACGCCATCCGAGGCTTCATCTACGACGTCACCACCGGACGACTGACCGAAGTGACTCAACCCGCCTCGCCGGTGCACTGAGCTGGCTCGATCCGGGAAAGGGACAAACAGTGGCTGCGGACATCCAGGTCGAATCCCTGGGCGATCATGAGTACCTCGTGCGGTTCCCCGCGGCCGGCGAAGAGATCACCTCCCGCTTCCAGGCGACTGAAGCCATCATCGACCAGCTGCACATCCCGGGCGCCGATGAGACGCGGATCGTGCAGGAGACTGCCGTGTTTCTCGCTGAGCGGCAACCGGTGATCGACATCCCGCCGATGATCGACCTCGATGACGTCGCAGCCGCCTACGGCGACGACTATCTTCAGGAACTCAGCCGCCGCCTCAAGCCCCTGTGACGCCAGTCGGACCGTGACCAGTGGGTGAGCACGGCAGCCAGTGTGAGACCCAGCGTGGCGCTGCGAGACCGACCGCCCCAATGATTCGCCCAGACGCTCAGGCTGATGCGAACAGGGCAAGCGCGGTGACCGGACCGCCATCGCTCGGCAGCCGACATCGTGTGGCGTTGAGGTGCCGATCGTGGCGATTCGGCAGGACAGGAGATGCGACAGCCTGCAGTCTGTGCCTCCCTGGTGCTCAGCGAGTCGATCGAAGGGAAGAAACCCGTGGGCCTGCCGCTGTTCGCCGGCCATGTCCTCGTCCGGCTCCACGACGGCGCACCGGAGTTGGCGGAAGCGCTGCTGAACGCCCTTGAGGTGTCGTTCCCGACACACACCGGCCGCGGGCAGACCCACCCCTGCAACGTGTGGGAGGACCCGCCCACCATGACCCCGGAAGGCACACGCACGGCGGTCGTGTCCGGCCCAACGAGCAGCTGGGTCGCACCCGGCAATGGCCCCGCAGTGATCTTCTCCCAGGCATTCGACATCATCGGCAAACACGTCGGGCCGAACCCGGCGCCCCTCATGGGGGGCATCACCGCCGACCTCCTCGGCACCCCGAAGGATGTGGAGACGATCGCCAGCGTGTTGGCCGAGCTGTTCCAGGTCAGAGAGGAAGCCCGTCAGGTACAGGGCCCGCACATCCTGGCCCGGCTACGGCTCGAGCCTCGAACCGAGTGACAACGCCCACGGTCTCCCGCAGCAGGGACGGGCGAAGCGCAAGGACGCCGTCCACCGCAGTGGGAGTGCCATGAACTCCGCGCAGGGGTCTGTACGGTCTTCGGCTCATACAAGATTTTCGTAGGCGGTGACGTCCGGGCACCGCAGTACCGGCCCACCCTGGCGACCCCCCTACCGCGACTACCTACGCCGACGCCGGACCGAGGACCCGGCGGTGCCCGTCACCCACCTTCTGCGCGAGATCAAGGAGCTGGGCTACCCCGGCAGTGCGAACCTCCTGGTCCGCTACATCGGTACATGGACGCTGCGGCGAAGCAGCTGCGGACGGACGGTTTCGACGTCCGTGACGAGGACGTGGCTCGCCTCTCATCGTTCGTGCGGCACCACATCAACATGCTCGGCCGGTACTCCTCCAGTTCCCTGACCTGTCCGGCGGCCTGCGACCACTGCGTGATCCGGACGCCGCCGAGGCGTGAAGCCGCAGGCGCCGTCGCGGGGCCCGGACGCTGTGCTCCGCACTACCGGGCCCAGCGGTCGGGGGCTGGGGTGCGCGGTCGTAGGCGCTCTCCCTGCGGCCCGAACATGATCAGGTATTCGACCGGTCCGCCGGGTCCGGCGTTCGCGACTCCGTGGGCGGTGCGGGTGTCGAACTCGGCCACGTCCCCGGCGCTCAGGACGAGGTCCTGCTCGCCGAGCGCCAGCCACAGCCGCCCGTACAGGACGCACAGCCATTCGTACCCGTCGTGGGAGACCTGCCGCGGCCGCGCCGGCGGCGCGTCGATGGCAGGCAGGACGTGCTTGTGGCGTGCAGGCCCCCGACGTACCGGGTCAGCGGTAGCACCGTCTTGTCGTTGCCGGAACGCTGCGGCACCGGGGTGCGCGGTCCGGCCACCGCGGCGGGTGCGGTGCCGGCCAGCTCGTCCAGGGAGACGTCGTACGCCTTCGCGAGCCGGCGCAGCAGGCTGGTCACCTCAGCGATGGCCTCCGCCGACGGCTTGAAGTACCGTCGGACGTTCTCCGCCTTCTTGTGCCTCGACTTGGCCATCAGCATCAGCAGGGACGCACCCTGCTCCCCGAGGTGGGTCAGTGAAGAGTGCCGCCACTCGTGCAGGTCCCAGCCGGTGCCCGGCCCGGCCAGCGCGGTGTGCTGGTCGAGCAGCGCGCGGGCCTGGCCGTAGGACAGGCGGGCCAGGCCGGTGTCGGGGCAGACGTCCCGGGCGGAGAGCACCTTGCCGGGGCCGGGGCGGCGGTGGGTGACGAAGACCGGCCCGCGCGTGCGGCCCTTCAGCAGGCGGGGCAGGAGCCGGGCGGCGCCAGCGTCCCAGAACACCGTCTCCAGCACGAAGTCGGCGCGGGCGGCGCCGCGGCGGCGGACCTTGGGCTGGGCGCCCTTGGCCTTCACCGGGCACCAGTCGGCCGGCCAGGTCCAGGTCCTCGATGTTAACGCCCAGGATCTCCTCGGAGCGGGCGCACGTCTCGTAGAGCAGCCGCCACAGGGTCTTCTCCCGCAGGTGGACGTCGCGGCGGGCGATCAGCCGGTCGATCGCCATCTTCGAGCGCACCGGGGTGTCGGAGTCCGGCGGCGGCAGCCGCTTCGCCCAGGCCGGGACCGCCGGCCCGTCGTAGCCGCGCTCGGCGCACCAGCTCGTCCACGAGAGCACCGCGCCGCGGCGGGCGTTCCAGGTGTTCACCGCCGAGCTGCCCCACAGCTGCTCCAGCGCCTCGCCGATCTCGTCATCCGCGACGGCGGCGAGCGGTCGGCCCTCGCCGATCCGCTCGGCGGTCTTCCCGACGGCGATGCCGTAGCTCCGGACGGTGTTCGGGTTGGCGAGCGGCGTTGACCTGCGTCCGGGCCGGGCCGGCGCCGGTGCTGGTCAGCTTGATCCGCAGTGCCTCGACGAGCGCTTCGGCGCCCTGGGCCACGGCGGCGACCCGGGCTCTCGCGTCGCCCAGGATCTCGCGCGGAATGCCACCGAACGCCTGTGTAGCGATCAGCTCGCTCACTTTCCCAGGTCCTCCTGCTGTGCGGCCACGAGCGCCGATGCCCCGTGGGGCCATTACCGTCCCGCGTTTCGGCCCGGAGGTGAAGAGCCCAATGGCACTGTTTCGGCGGCCGCCGACCGGGCAGTCGCCGCCACTTGTTCTGCGGGTCCTGTTCAGCCGCGCGGGGCCGGGCCGCCGCGCGGACGGAAGGTGACGCTGGCCATGGACAGGAGGCGGTGGACGGACCCGTACGACCTTTCGTACTTCTCGGCGATCTCGCGAACGGACGCCCCGGCGTCGTACATCTGGCGCATGTCGCGGGCGAGGCTCTCACGTTCGGCGCCGTTACCCAGGCCGCCTGGGCTGAATGCTGTCATGTTCCGACCCTTCTTCTCCTGCCAGGCAGGGCGAAGCTGCCGCGCTCACCTTCCCGCTGCGGCCGCTCTTGTTGCGAGGGCCGAAGGGCCCCATTCTCGCGGCGGGTGGCGGTACTCGGAAGAGGCTCGCGGACGGGTCGCTACGCAGGGCGCCTCGTTACGGGTGTGCGCGGGTGGCCGCGATCAGCAATGAGCATTCGGACGCCGACCGTACCGCGGAGGGCCAACCAGGGTTGGCCCAGCCGGGGCGCCGTGGGCCGAGCGCACCCTGGGGTCAGGGCCGAGGCCGCCGCGTCACACCTCCAGCTCGGCCTCGATCCGGCGGGCGTGGCGGGCCATGGCCAGGTGGCCCGCGCGTGGTCCAGGACGAGGTAGAGGAACAGTCGCAGCCCCATGTCGGTGGTGCCGGCCGCCGCAAGCTCCAGGTCGTGGGCGGTGCCGAGTGACCCCAGGGCCATTCCGCTGTCGGCGTCGACGACGGAGGCGCCGAGTGCTCCGTCGATGGTCATCGCGTCCTTGGGGGCGCTGTCGATGGTCGTCATCTGTTTCTCCTCGCCGGGTCGTTGGCTTCGAAGGTTACGGATGAGGGCGGCATTGTCGGGGCGATGACCACTGTTGGTCACTATCGCCTCAAGCCGGGCAGATGACGATCTGCAATGATCGTAACTTGAAGAATTCTTCAAGTTCATAGATGATGGTGCCCTGTATCTGGCAGGAGCGTGGCCACGGGGCGATGCCCCTGGCGAGGGGGCACATGAGCGACGTCTTCGACCAGGAGCTTCGCGAGCAGCTCGCCGAGGCCCGCCGGCAGCGGGCAAGCGCTCGGGCGGCAGACGACGAGGACGGCGCGCAGGCGTACGTCGGACGCATCACGCAGCTCCTGCGGATCGCCGCCCACCACGGCATCGAGGTCGAGCGCGCCGCCGAGGAAGAGGAAGAAGACTGAGCATGGCCGTCCCGCTCTACCAGGCCAAGGCGGAGTTCTTCCGCACGCTCGGCCATCCGGCGCGCATCCGCGTACTGGAACTGCTCCGGGACGGTCCGCGCCCGGTGCGTGAGCTGCTCGCCTCGATCGAGATCGAGCCGTCCAGCCTCTCCCAGCAGCTCGGCGTCCTGCGCCGGAGCAACCTGGTCACGGCCACCCGCGAGGGCAACACCGTGGTGTACGCGCTGAGCACGCCGGATGTCGCGGAGCTGCTGCGGGCCGCGCGCCGCATTCTCACCGAGATGATCACCGAGCAGGGGACGCTGCTCGCCGAGCTTCGCGAGGTCGGCGTGCAGGGAGCATCGGAGAAGATCGCGTGAGCGCCACGCAGACCACCCTCATGGGCCGGGCCGCCGGACGAGTCCGGGCCGTCCTGCCGAACCGCGCGATCCTCGCCACCATGGGGCGCTCACCGCGCAAGGACCTGCTGGCGGGCCTGACGGTGGCGATCGTCGCCCTGCCGCTCGCGCTCGGCTTCGGCGTCGCCTCCGGCGCCGGCGCCGAGGCCGGGCTGGCCACCGCCGTGGTCGCCGGCGCCCTGGCCGCGATATTCGGCGGCTCCAATCTCCAGGTCAGCGGCCCGACTGGCGCCATGACCGTGGTCCTGGTGCCGATCGTGCACCGGTACGGCACCTCCGGCGTCCTCACCGTCGGCCTGATCGCCGGCGTGCTGCTGATCGCTCTCGCCCTCGGTGGGGCCGGCCGTTTCATGGCCTACGTGCCCGCGCCGGTCGTCGAGGGCTTCACCCTCGGCATCGCCGGAGTCATCGGGCTCCAGCAGGTGCCCGTCGCCCTTGGCGTCAAGAAGGGTGACGCCGAGAACGTCGTGGTCGTCGCCGGACAGGCCCTCGCGAACTTCGCCCGCCACCCGCACCCGGCCGCGCTCGCCGTGGCGCTCGCCGTCGCCGCGGTGATGCTCGTCGGCGCACGGCTGCGTCCCGGCATCCCGTTCTCACTGCTCGCCGTCGTCGCTGCGACCTTGGTGGCCCACTTCGCCCACCTGGACGTGGCGACCATTGGCCACCTCCCGGCCGGACTGCCGCTGCCGTCGCTGGGCTTCCTCGACCTCGGCGCGGTTCCGCACCTGCTCACCGCCGCCCTCGCGGTCGCGGCGTTGGCGGCGCTGGAGTCATTGATGTCAGCGACCGCCGCTGATGCGATGAGCGTGTCCGAACGTCACGACAGTGACCGGGAGTTGTTCGGCCAGGGCGTCGCCAACCTGGTCGCCCCGTTGTTCGGCGGCGTCGCCGCCACCGGCGCGATCGCCCGTACCGCCGTCAACGTCCGCTCCGGGGCCGCCTCCCGGCTCGCCGCCCTGGTGCACGCGGCCGTGCTCGCGGTGGTCGTCTTCGTCGCCGCGCCGCTCGTCGAGAGCATCCCGCTGGCCGCGCTCGCAGGCGTCCTGATCGCCACCGCGGTCCGGATGGTGGAGGTCGCCTCGCTGCGGGCGCTGGCCCGCAGTGGACGCGGCGAGGCCGCCGTCCTGGTGCTCACTGCTGCCGCGACCCTGGCCTTTGACCTGGTCACGGCCGTCATCGTCGGTCTGGCCGCGGCCGGCATCCTGGCCCTGCGTCAGGTCGCGCGGTCCGCGAGGCTTCAGCAGGTGCCGCTGCATGACGGTCTGGCTCCGGCCGACCATCACGAGGAGGAGCAGGCGCTGCTCGCCGAGCACATCGTCGCCTACCGGATAAACGGCCCGGTGTTCTTCGCGGCCGCACACCGCTTCCTGCTCCAGCTCGCCGAAACCACCGACGTCAAGGCCGTTATCCTGCGCCTGTCCCACGTCACCGCGATCGACTCCACCGGCGCCCTGGTGCTGGGCGACGCGATCGGCAAGCTGGAACGGCGCGGCATCCTTGTCCTGGTCTCGGGCATACAGGACGGCCACCGGCGGACCCTTGACGCCCTCGGCGTCCTGGACACCCTCCAGCAGCAGGGGCGGGTCTTCGCCCACACGCCCGACGCCATCGCCCACGCCCGTACTGAGCTGCACACCACCGGCGTCCTGGCGGACGCCACGGTATGAAATGGAGTGGACCGATGACCGCACCGTGCGAGCCTTGGCGGTGACCCGCCGCTCGGGACGCCGGAACTGGCGAGACTGGGAGCGAGTCCCGCAGGCCCGCGAGGACCCGCCCATCGACGCCGGGCGACACCTCACGCTGTCCCTCCCGACACTCGCGCCCACGATCCCGCTGGCCCGGCGCACCGCGCAGATCCGCTTCACCACGTGGGGCCTGCCGGGCGGCGCCGCCGTCCTGGACGCCGCTTTGCTCATCGTCACCGAACTGGTGACCAACTGCGTGCGCCATGCCGCCGAGCGCTCACCCCAGCTCGGGCTGACCCTGAGCCTCGGCGACAGCTACCTCGAAGTCCTGGTGGCCGATCAGCACCCCAGGGTGCCGTCGGTGCCCGCCACCGGCGGTCTGAGGGTGATCGCGGAACTCGTCCACGACTTCGGCGGGCGCCTCGTCATCACCCCCTCCACCCTGAACACGGGTAAGACGGTCCGCGTCCAGCTGCCGCTTCCCACCAAGCCCGCACCCTAGCCCGACCCGGAAGGACGTCCTTGCGCTTCGAGATCACCCCCTACGACGACCACGGCACCCCCACGACCGCCGATGTCGTCGACCTGACCGCCCTGCGCGAACGGCTCGCCGAGGCTGCCGTCACCGGCCAGCGCCTGCACATCCGTCCGAGGCCCCGCCACGACCGCCCCGCCACCCGACAGCAGGAGCACCGACCATGAGCAGCGCCACCGGCGACGAGAAGAAGCGGCGCAAGGCCATGCTCATCCGGGCCGGGATCTACATCCTCGGCACCCACCTGTTCGCCGGCTTCGTCATCCTGCTCTTCGCCCTCGGCAACCGCCACTGAGCCCGGCCGCCGAACGAACGCCGAGCAGACGTCCAGTGTCCCGCCCCATCCAGTCGCTGACCCGCGCGACCGCCATCCTGCGCCTGCTCGCCGGCGGTGAACGCCGGCTCGGCCTCGCAGACGTCGCCACCTCCCTGGGGCTGGCCAAAGCCACCGCACACGGAATCCTGCGTACCCTGCGCGAGGAAGGGCTCGTCGAACAGGACCCCGACAGCGGCAAGTACCAACTTGGCCCCGAACTCCTGCGCCTCGGACAGAGCTACCTGGACGTGCACGAGCTGCGCGCCCGCGCCCAGCTGTGGACGGACGACCTCGCCCGCGCCTCGGGCGAGACTGTTCACCTCGGCGTCCGGCACCAGGACGGGGTGCTGATCGTCCACCACGTTTTCCGCCCCGACGACAGCCGCCAGGTCCTAGAGGTGGGCACCATGCAGCCGTTGCACGCCACCGCCCTCGGCAAGGTCCTGCTGGCCCACGACCCGTCGTTGCACCGGAACCCGCCCAGCCTGACCTGCGAGGCATTTACCCCGTGCAGCCCCACGGGCGGCGCCGACGTCGCCGGCGAGGCTGAGCTGATCCGTCAGCGCGACTGGGCCGCCTCGGTGGAGGAGGCCTGGGCGGGCACCGCGTCGGTGGCCGCGCCGGTCCGCGACCGTCCGGGGAACGTGGTCGGGACATTGGGCGTCAGCGGCCCGGTGGAGCGCATCTGCGACGGCGGGACCGTACGGCCCGGCCTGGTGAGTGTTGTTCGGGACACCGCGCGTGCGATCTCCCGTGACCTGGGCGCCGGGTTGCGTTGAACCTGCGGGTGCTTGGGCCCGCTGTGCCCAGGTCGGTCCGTGCCGACGAGTGGCGCGGGAGCATGAGGGAGGGAGGACTTCGCCGGGGTCGAGCAGAAGTACGTCCGCCGGGCGTTGGGCGAGATCCCCCAGGACGAGGCGAACCGACGGTTCCCCACGAGCGACCGACCAGGGCGGCCGAACTTCCGTCAGTCGAGTGACGGCTGTGGGCGGCGATCTCGGTGCGGAACCGCTCCACGGTGATCCCGGTGAGTATCAGCACCTCGTCGGCGTGGAAGGCGACGAGTGCGCCAGCGACCGCCCGGAGGGACTCGGACCCGGCGGGGCGCGCAGGAGGACGCCACTGTCGCCATCGAGCCGGTATCGGACCGGATGGACGGCCGGAAGCGCGCCGACGGTGGAGACGACGCGCCCGATCGACGTCCTCGCCAACAGGTGCAGGCAGTACCGCTCGTCCAGCGGCGCGGTGTCAGGTGTCATGGCATTGATGCTCGTCCTGCTCCGGCGGGCAGGGCAGAGCCGTTGGTCCCCGCAGGACGGCCGGGCGGTCCGACCTGTCGGTGTCGGGTCTCAGCGGACGAGCCGTCCTGCCGTGTGGTCGTGGGCGGCCAGGGTCTGGGTGGCGATGATGGCGGCCTGGACGCGGCGTTCGACGCCGAGCTTGGCCAGCAGCCGGGAGACGTGGTTCTTGACGGTCTTCTCGGCCAGGTAGAGCCGCTCTCCGATCTGACGGTTGGTCAGGCCCTCCCCGACCAGGGCGAGGATCTCCCGCTCCCGTTCGGTGAGCTGGGGGAAGTCGGGGGCCTGCGGGGCCGCCTCGCCGCGCAGACGGGCCATCAGCCGGGTGGTGGCGCCGGGGTCCAGCATCGACTGCCCGGAGGCGACCGTGCGTACGGCCGAGACCAGGTCGGTGCCGCTGATCTGCTTCAGCACGTACCCGGCGGCGCCGGCCATGATGGCGTCCAGCAGCGCCTCCTCGTCGTCGAAGGAGGTGAGGACCAGGCAGGCCAGCTCGGGCATCCGCGAGCGCAGCTCGCGGCAGACCGTCACACCGTCGCCGTCCGGCAGGCGCATGTCCAGGATCGCGACGTCCGGGCGCAGCGCGGGGACGCGGGCCAGCGCCTGGTCGACGGTGGCGGCCTCGCCGACCACGGTGAGGTCGGGCTCGGCGTCCAGCAGGTCGTGTACGCCTCGGCGGACGACCTCGTGGTCGTCGAGCAGGAACACCTTGACCGGGGGGCTCGCCTGGGCTGCTGTCCTGTCCGCCATCGAATCTCCGTACTCCTGGACCCGCCACCGGAGTGGGCGGGCGAGACCTTGGGCAGTCTGCCGTGTGCTGCGGTGCGCGCAACAGGGCCGGACGGCCCTATTCGGGCAACGGGCGCGGGGAGTCAGGGGTCTGTCCCGTGCCCGTGTGCCGACCGGTCGCTGCCCCTGCGGGCCCGTTCGGAGCGGGCCCGCGGGCGGCGCTGGTTCAGCCGCGCCGGGAGTCGTCATTGCTGGGCTTGCGGAAGGCGCGTCCGGTCCAGACGGGTTCGAGTTCGGCCCAAGCGTGCTGCCAGGCCGCGTCGGCCTGGCGGTCCAGGCTGGTCATCCGGAGGCCGAGGCCGCAGGTGGTGAGTACGAGCAGGCAGCCGAGGACGAACAGGCCGACGCAGACCGCGTCGGAGACCAGGTTGGCGGTGCTGGGCGGGGCGGTGGCCGGCTGCCCGGTGTCGCCGACCCAGATGTCGGTGGTGGAGCCCGTCCGGGCCGGCCGGGTCAGCCCGACCGTGCCGGTGTTGTGCTGCCCAGCGGGGTAGGTCCACGCTGCGGTGGCCTGGTAGCGGTCGGCCGTGGCGCCGAAGATGCCGGCCGCCGGCCGGGCCGGGGTGAGCAGGACGGCGTCGAGGCGATGCAGGTGGGGTGCCGCCGCGGCTGCGCGGCGTTCTGCCGAGCCGAGGTGCGCCCAGGCGGACGCGGCGCCGAGCAGTGCCGCCAGGGTGACCGCGAGTGCGGCGAGGACCAGTGAGCGGCTGCGGGCACGGTCCACAGACCGGGCCAGCTCATTGCGTTCGGTGCCGAGGGCCCGGCGCAGGTGGCGGCGCCAGGGGAGGGCGGGACGGGTGCGGCGCGTACTGGGCATTGGTGGATCCTTCACAGACTGGCGGGCAGAGCGCCGGGCTCACGGGTGTGGGACCACCGCGACAGGGGCGGGGGAGTGGTGGAGCGCGGCATGGGCGACGGGACCGAGCCGCATCCCCAGGGGGTGGTGGCGGTGGTCGTGCCGGCCGACGACGACGAGGTCGGCGCCCGTGGCACAGTCCACGACGGCGCGGGCGGCCCCGCCGAGCCGGGTCTCGGCGATCACCTCGACGTCCGGGTGGGCGGCTCGTGCGGCGGCGAGGGCCCCGGCCAGCACGGCCCGCTCGGTGGCCTCCTGAGTGGCGGCGTCCACCTGGGGCGGCACCCAGCCAGCGGCCGTCCACGCGGGTACCAGGTCCCAGCCGTGGGCGGCCCGTAGCCGCACCCGCCGGCGGGCGGCCTCGGTGAACGCGAAGTCGAGGACCGCGTCGGAGGGGTGGCGGGCGTCGACCCCGACGACGATCTCGCGGTGGGCCGGTCCCTTGCCCCGGGGCGCGGTGCTCCCGTCCGCCCGGACCAGAACCAGCGGGATGCCGACGCGTGCCGCCACCGCGAGACCGACCGAGCCGACCAGCAGCCCGGCGAAGCCGCCGAGCCCGCGTGAGCCGAGGACGAGAAGCTCCTGGCCCTTGGCCGCGGCGACCAGCGCGTCGGCCGGGTCGTCGCCAACCTCGGCGGTCTCGATCGAGAGCCCGGGGTGAGCCCGGCGGATCCGTTCGGCGGTGTCGGCCAGCGCCCGCAGCGCGGCCGGGCGCAGGTCTCCGGCCAGGGAGCCCTCGGCGTACTCGGTGTTCAGCCAGGGCCAGGCGTGCAGGATACGCAGGTCGGCGCCGCGGCGGACCGCCTCCTCGGCGGCCCACCGGGCCGCAGCCTCGCTCTGTGGTGATCCGTCGAACCCGGTCAGAACACAGCGCGTCATCTCGTTCTCCTCAGTGGTGGTCAGGTGACGTACGGCCAGGACACCTCCAGGTCCTGTGTAGAGAACGCTGTCGGCGGCGACCCGGGTGGGCATAGGGGCCGAGTGGGCCGTCCGGAGGGCCGCTGGTCCCTGACCACAGCGGACCCGCACCGGACCCGCACCGGGCCGGTGCGGCGTCCTGGCCGGAGACGCCCGGTCGGCCCGCCCGCGGCCTCGGGACCATCGGGGCACGGCGACGGGACCGCCGGCGACGCAGACAGGGCCGTCGGTCCCTGGGACGGCACCCGGCCGCAACCCGAGGATCTTCACCGTGAGCGACGGGCGAACCGGTGCCTGTCCGTCTCCCTGAGCACATCGCGAAGGAGCGCCTGATGTCCGCACACGACCGCAGAGAACCACTGCAGAGAAAGCCGGATGACGGTCAGCCGGGAAACGGCGGCGGCTTCGGCCTGCCGGCCGCGACCGCGCTGGTGGTCGGCAGCATCATCGGCACAGGGGTGTTCGCGCTGCCGTCCGCGCTCGCGCCGTACGGTCCGATCGCGCTGGTGGCGTTCGTCCTGGTGACGATCGGCGCGCTGGCTCTGGCGGTCACTTTCGGGCGGCTGTCGGAGCGGGTGCCGGGCAGCGGCGGCCCGTACGTCTACGCTCGGGAGGCGTTCGGCGAGTTCGCCGGGTTCCTCACCGCGTGGTCGTACTGGATCACCGCCTGGGCCGGCAACGCCGCGATCGCGGTGGCCTGGGTCGGCTACGTCGAGGTGTTCGTCAACAAGGGCCACCACACCTGGGGTTCGATAGCCATCGCGCTGGCGGGCCTGTGGCTGCCCGCGATCGTCAACCTGGCCGGCGTGCGCGCCATCGGGGCCGTCCAGGTCGTGACCACAGTGCTGAAGTTCCTGCCGCTGGCGTTCATGGCCACGGCCGGCCTGCTCTTCGTGAAGTCCGGCAACTTCGGCGCCTTCAACGCGAGCGGAGGCTCGGCGCTCGGGGCCGTCTCGGCGGCGGGGGCGATCGGGCTGTTCAGCTACATCGGCCTGGAGACCGCCTCGGTGGCGGCCGGGCGGGTACGGGAGCCGAAGCGCAACGTGCCGCGGGCGACCGTGTACGGCACACTGGCCTGCGCCGCGATCTACCTGCTGGGCACCCTGGCCGTGTTCGGCACCGTGTCGCACGCCCAACTCGGCTCCTCCGCAGCGCCGTTCACGGAAGCCGTGAACAACATCGCGGGCGGCCACTGGGCCGGCAACCTGGTCGCCGCGGCCGCGATCATCTCCGGCATCGGCGCGCTCAACGGCTGGACCCTGATCTGCGCGGAGATGCCGATGGCCGCCGCCGCCGACGGGCTCTTCCCGGCGGCCTTCACCAAGGTCCGCGGCCGCGGCGAGGTGCCGGCCTTCGGCATCGTCTCCGCGACCGTCCTCGCCTCGCTGCTCACCGTGGTCAGCTACACCCGCTTCACCAAGGTCTTCACCGAGATCGTGCTGCTGAGCGTGCTCACCGCGGTCATTCCGTACCTGGTCTCGGCGGCCGCCCAGCTGTACTGGCTGGTGCAGCACGGCCGCGAGGAGCTCGACCGGCGCCGCTTCGCACGGGACATCGCCGTCACCGTCCTGGCGCTGGCCTTCTCGTACTGGTCGATCCAGGGCAGCGGCTACCAGACCGTCTACTACGGCCTGTTCACCATCCTGCTCGGCATCCCGGTCTACATCTGGCTGAAGCGCCCGCACGCCCGACCCGCGACGGGCGTCCTCACCGGCACCGGCACCCCGCTCGCCGACATCGGGCCGGCCCGCGGCGACGAGACGCTGCCGAAGGCGGCCCGCACCGCCCGCCCGGTCGGCCTGCCGACCATCCTCCGCCGCGCGCTGCTGCCGCGCCACCAGCACTGAGAACCAAGGAGCACACCGACATGTCCACTCTGCGTGTCGACTCGGAAGCCGGCCGGCTGCGCCAGGTGATCCTGCACCGCCCGGGCCTGGAACTGGCCCGGCTGACCCCGCGCAACGTCGACGACCTGCTCTTCGACGACATCCTGTGGGCCAAGCGCGCCCGCGAGGAGCACGACGCCTTCGCCCAAGTGCTGCGCGACCACGGCGTGCGCGTCCACCACTACGCCGACCTGCTCGCCGAGACCCTCGAACTGCCACCGGCCCGCACCTGGCTGCTCGGCCAGGTCGTCACACCGGCCACCGTCGGCCCGGCCCTGGTCGACCCGGTTCGGGAGCTGTGCGGGCAACTCGACGGCACCACGCTCGCCGAGTACCTGATCGGCGGCGTCCTCAAGGACGACCTGCCGATCAGAAACCCGCACAGCCTGCTCTGGAAAACCCTGGGCAAGCAGGACTTCGCCCTCCCGCCCCTGCCCAACCACCTCTTCCCGCGCGACAACTCCTGCTGGATCGGCCCCCGTTACAGCCTCAACCCGATGGCCAGGCCCGCCCGCCGCCGGGAGACCCTGCACACCGCCGCGATCTACCGCTTCCACCTGCTGTTCGCCGAGACCGCGCCGCCGCTGCTGGACGGCACCTCGGCAGGCCCCGGGCTGAGCCTGGAGGGCGGCGACGTCCACGTGATCGCCCCGGGCGTGGTCATGGTCGGCATGGGCGAGCGCACCACCGCCCAGGCCGTCGAGCAACTCGCCCAGAACCTCTTCCTGTTCGGCGCCGCGCACCGGCTGATCGCCGTCCGGCTGCCGGAGAGCCGGGCGTTCATGCACCTGGACACCGTCATGACGATGATCGACCGGGACACCTTCGCTGTCTACCCGGGGCTGGCCGACCGGCTGCGCTCATGGACCCTCACCCCCGCCCCCGAACGGCCCGCCGGCTTCGACGTCGTCCCGGACAGCGACCTCGCCGCCTCACTTGCCGAGGCCCTCGGCCTGGACAAGGTCCGCTTCCTCTCCGCCGAGCAGGACGCCCGGGCCGCCGAGCGCGAGCAGTGGGACGACGGCAGCAACTTCCTCGCCCTGGAGCCCGGTGTCGTCGTCGGCTACGAGCGCAACACCACCACCAACACGTACCTGCGCAAGCAGGGCGTCGAGATCGTCACCATCGCCGGCTCCGAGCTCGGCCGCGGTCGCGGCGGCCCACGCTGCATGAGCTGCCCCATCCAGCGCGACCCCGCTAACTGATCCCTCCCGAAGGGAAACCCGCCATGACCGTCAACCTGCACGGCCGGCACTACCTGCGCGAACAGGACTTCACCCCCGCCGAGGTCCAGGTCGCCCCCCCTGGGGAGGAACTGACCATGCGCATCGTCGCCGCAATCGGCGGAAACGCCCTGCTCCAGCGGGGCGAATACCCCGACGCCGACGTTCAGTTGCACCACGTTCACCAGGCCGCCCGCTCGCTCGCCGAACTCGTCGAGGCCGGGCACGAGGTGGTGATCACTCACGGCAACGGCCCGCAGGTCGGCCTGCTCGCCGCCGAGAGCGAGGCGGACCCGGCCCTGAGCGCGCCCTACCCGCTGGACGTTCTCGGCGCGCAGACCCAGGGCATGATCGGCACCCTCCTCGCCCGCGAACTGACGAGCCGGCTGCCGGGGCGCGCGGTGGCCGCCGTCGTCACCCACACCGAGGTCGACCCGCACGATCCGGCCTTCCGACAGCCGAGCAAGTTCATCGGCGGCCAACTCACCGAAGCCCAGGCCCGCCTGATGGAGAACGAACGCGGCTGGACCACCGCCCGGGATGGCGACCGCCTGCGTCGCACGGTCCCCTCTCCCCGGCCGGTGGCGATCGCCGAGGTCCCGATCGTCCGCAACCTGCTGGCCGCCGGAACGGTGGTGATCGCCGCCGGCGGCGGTGGAATCCCGGTCACCCGCGACCCCGACACCGGCCGGGTGCGCGGCGTCGAGGCGGTCGTCGACAAGGACCTCACCGCCGCCCTGCTCGCCGAACAGCTCGACGCCGACGCCCTGCTGATCCTCACCGACGTCACCCACGTGTTCACCGGCTTCGGCACCAGGCACCCCCGTCCGCTGCTCACCACCACCCCCGAGGGGCTGCGCGCACTGGACCTGCCCGAGGGCTCGATGCGGCCCAAGGCCGAAGCCGCCGCCTCCTTCGCCGAGCGCACCGGCGGGCTCGCCGCGATCGGCCCGCTCGACAACGCCCTCGGCATCCTCCTCGGCACCACCGGGACCACCGTCCTCGCCTCCGCGGAGGAGGGGAAGCAGGAGCCCAAAGGCCCCGCGCAGGGGACCATCGCCTCTCGGGCCGGCCACGCGTAACGGGCGCCCACACGGACCGGGCTGAGCTGTCATCGGAATCGGTTCCGTTTCTCGCCTGCCCAGGGAAGTCGAATCCGGGGTTGTGGGTCGATCCTCACTCCTCGGCACCGGCGGCGTGGCCGGGGAATCTCCGGCAATGCCGTCAGGACCATGTGGACGACCGACACGAACCGTCTCGTACCGGGACCGTCATCCGGACCGGCCGCCCGTCCGGAGGATGGCCCGGCGGCGGATGCCGGCTCGATCGGCATGACGCGGCCGACTGTTCCTGTCCGGTGAAGGGCAGAGGCCAGAGAGCCGGGCGGAGACGGACTCGTATGGAGGACCCGCGTGTTCGGTGGACACGAGGAGGCGGTGGACCCCACCGCCTCCGGGGCCGCAGGTCCCGCTCGGTCCGTCAGGCTGCGGCCGTCCGGGTGATGCAGGCGGCATGGTGGGTCGTACGTCCTTCCCCCGGGGCCGGGATTGTAGCCCGGTCGGCCCTGTGCCCGGCCGAATGCGCGGCGGGACGATGGGATGGTCCGCCGTCGGCGGCCGGCGAAGCCCACCGATCCCGAGGAGATCCCAGCCATGTCCGCAGTCGTCAGCCCGGCCCCCGGTGAGCTGTCCGAACAGGAGTTGCACGCGCTCGACGCTCACTGGAGGGCCGCCAACTACCTTGCGGCGGGCCAGATCTACCTGATGGCGAACCCGCTGCTGCGCGAGCCGCTGCGCCCCGAGCACATCAAACCCCGGTTGCTGGGCCACTGGGGCACCTCGCCCGGCCTCAACCTGGTGCACACCCACCTCAACCGCGTGATCAAGGACCGAGACCGCGACGCCGTCTGCGTCTGGGGCCCCGGGCACGGCGGGCCCGCCGTCCTCGCGAACTCCTGGCTCGACGGCAGCTACACCGACACCTACCCCGACATCACGCGCGACGAGGCCGGCATGGCCCGGCTGTTCCGCCAGTTCTCCTTCCCCGGTGGCGTGCCCAGCCACGTCGCTCCCGAGACGCCCGGCTCCATCCACGAAGGCGGGGAACTCGGCTACGCACTCTCGCACGCCTACGGCGCCGCCTTCGACAACCCCGGCCTGCTGGTCGCCTGCGTGATCGGCGACGGCGAGGCCGAGACCGGCCCACTGGCGGCCTCCTGGCACGGCAACAAGTTCCTCGACCCCGTCCACGACGGCGCCGTCCTGCCGATCCTCCACCTCAACGGCTACAAGATCGCCAACCCGACCGTGCTCGCCCGCCTGCCCGAGGCGGAGCTCGACGCCCTGCTCCGCGGCTACGGCCATTTCCCGCTGTACGTCGGCGGCGACGACCCGCTGACGGTCCACCGCGCCATGGCCGAGGCCATGGACACCGCCCTCGACCGGATCGCCGCCATCCAGCACGAGGCCCGCGCCGGCGGCAGCATCCGCCGACCCCACTGGCCGCTCATCGTGCTGCGCACGCCCAAGGGCTGGACCGGTCCGGCCGAGGTGGACGGGCTGCCGGTCGAGGGCACCTGGCGTGCGCACCAGGTCCCGCTCGACCAGGTCCGCGACAACCCCGCGCACCTGCGGCAGTTGGAGGACTGGCTACGTTCCTACCGGCCGGAGGAACTCTTCGACGAACACGGCCGCCCGGCGGCGCGGGTACTCGACTGCGTCCCCGAAGGCACCCGCCGCCTCGGCGCCACCCCGCACGCCAACGGCGGCCTGCTGCTGCGAGACCTGCCGATGCCGTCCCTGGAGCGCTACGCCGTCCGGGTTGACAAGCCCGGTACGACGCTGCATGAGCCGACCCGGGTCCTGGGCGACCTGCTCGCCGACCTGACGGCGGCCACCGCCGAACGCCGTGACTTCCGCCTGGTCGGTCCGGACGAGACCGCCTCCAACCGCCTGCAAGCCGTCTACCGGGCGACCGGAAAGGCCTGGCAGGCCGACACCCTGCCCGTCGACGAGCACCTGGCCCGTGACGGCCGGGTGCTGGAGATCCTCTCCGAGCACACCTGCCAGGGCTGGCTGGAGGGCTACCTGCTGACCGGCCGACACGGCCTGTTCTCCTGCTACGAGGCCTTCGTCCACATCGTCGACTCGATGGTCAACCAGCACATCAAGTGGCTGCGCACCACCCGCGCGCTGCCCTGGCGGGCGCCGATCGCCTCGCTCAACTACCTGCTCACCTCCCACGTCTGGCGCCAGGACCACAACGGCTTCTCCCACCAGGACCCGGGCTTCGTCGACCACGTCCTCAACAAGAGCCCCGAGGCCGTCCGGGTGTACTTCCCGCCGGACGCCAACACCCTGCTCGCCACCGCCGACCACGTGCTGCGCAGCCGCGACTACGTCAACGTCGTGGTCGCCGGCAAGCAGCCCTGCTTCGACTGGCTCACCCTCGACGAGGCCCGCGCCCACTGCGCCCGCGGCGCCGGCATCTGGACATGGGCCGGCACCGACGACGGCACCCGCGAGCCCGACGTCGTCCTCGTCTGCGCCGGGGACGTCCCCACCCAGGAGGTCCTGGCCGCCGCCGACCTGCTCCGCCGGCACCTGCCCGACCTCCGCGTCCGGGTGGTCAACGTGGTCGACCTGGCCCGACTGATGCCCGCCGAGGAGCACCCGCACGGCATGCCGGACGCCGAGTTCGACGCCCTGTTCACCCGGGACCGGCCGGTGATCTTCGCCTACCACGGCTATCCGTGGCTGATCCACCGCCTCGCCTACCGCCGGGCCGTCCACCCACACCTGCACGTGCGCGGCTACAAGGAGTCCGGCACCACCACCACGCCCTTCGACATGGTCGTCCGCAACGACCTCGACCGCTACCGCCTCGTCATGGACGTCATCGACCGCGTCCCCGGCCTGGCCGTACCAACCGCCGCCCTGCGCCAAGAGATGGCCGACCAGCGCACCCGCCACCACGACTGGATCCGCGAGCACGGCACCGACCTGCCCGAGGTCACCGACTGGACCTGGCAGGGCTGACCCGAAACCGGGGGAGCGACCACGAGGAGACGATCACCATGGACCTGCCCGTCGCCGTCGGAGTCGACGGCTCCGACGCCAGTCTGGCGGCCGCCGACTGGGCCGCCCGCGAGGCGCTGCTGCGGGACCGGCCGCTGCGCGTCCTGCACGCCCTGCCGCTGATGCCCCATCTGCTCCCTTCCTGGACCGCGCCCGCTCGGTCCGGCGCTGAACTCCTCCACGAGGTCCAGCACCTCCTCGCGATGCGCTACCCGCGCCTGCGGATTCGCACCGAGGAGGCCCACGACACCGTCACCGCGACACTGCTCGCCGCAGGCGAGGACGCCGACCTGCTGGTGCTCGGAGCACGCGGGAGCGACGGGTTCCCGCAGTTGCGCGTCGGCTCCACAACCCTGCACCTCGCCGCCCGTGGCGGCTGCCCCACGGTGGTGATCCCGCCGGAACCCCCGGGCCCGCAGCCGCGCGAGCAGGTGGTGGTGGGTGTGGACGCCCGCCGCCCGGCCGAGGCAGCGCTCGACTTCGCCTTCGCCGCCGCACACCGCTACCGACTGCCGCTGCGGGCCGTCCACGCCGGAGCCGCGCCGCCGACGGGCCGCGGCAGTGAGGCCGCACTGCTCGCGGGCGCCCTGGCGTTCTGGAAGGCGGCCCACCCCGGGGTCGAGGTCCTTGAGGACGTCGAGCACGCCGGACCGGGCCGGACGCTGGTCGAGGTCTCCGGCAAGGCACGGCTTCTGGTGCTGGGCCGACGGCCCGTCGGCGCGGTGGGCCTGCTCGGTCCGGTGGCCCACGCCGTCCTGCACCACGCCGCCTGCCCGGTGGCCATCGTGCCCGATTCGTGAGCAGGGTCCTGTACCCGGGACCTTCGGGACCGGATGCAGGGCTTCCCGGCCCCTGAACCGACCGCCGACCAGACGGCCGCGGCCCGGGAGGTCTTCACCACCCACGGCCTGCACGCCGTCTGACCGCACCTTCCGCGCCGCTCCCCGGCGTGTCGTCCAGTTCCCGCCACGGCGCCACGCCGAGGAGCTTCGTCCTGCCCGGAACTCGGTTACCTCCGGCGGTCGCGAGAATCCCGGCCGAACGTCGCGGGCGGACTCCGCCGGTCACGGGTTGCCCGGCGGGGCCGGGCAACGGTCCCGAGAGCGGCCTGCGGCACGCGCAACGCGCACCGGCCGGCCGCGACGATGGTGTCGCGGCCGGCCGGTGTGGTGTCGGCGGCTGGGGGTCAGCGCAGCCAGGGGCGGTCGCGCACGACCGGGAGGGCGGCCCAGCGGCGGCCCAGGCCCCAGCTGTTGCCCGCACCGGTGGCGGCCAGCGCGATGAGCAGCAGGGCGTAGACGACGTGGTAGTCGGCGACCGGATTGCTGGATCCGCTGGCCGCGCCGTTGGCCAGGTGGCGGGCGGGCGGCCATTCGGCGGCCCACATCAGGGCCAGCAGCACCGTGCCGCTTGCCGCGGCGATCCGCAGGCCGACCCCGCCGATGAGGGCGAGGCCGATGCCGAGCAGGCCGAGCATGAACAGCCAGTCGGCCCAGGCCTGTCCGGCCCAGTGGTGGAAGGTGGACTGCAGCGGGCCGGCCGAGACGTGGCCGAGGAAGCCCTTGGTCGGTGATCCGCCGTTGACCCACGAGCTGGCGCTCCTGGTGGCGTAGCCGAGGCCGAAGGTCTTGTCGAGGAACGCCCAGAGGAAGACGAAGCCGAGGCTGACCCGCGCGGCGGCCAGGGCCGTGGCCGCGGCGGCCGTAGCCGCGCCGGCGGCGGCTCGGTCGGCCGGCTGCGTGGTGCGGTGGTGGAGCCCGGCGGTGAGGCGGCGGGGCATCCGAGGTGCGTGGGCGTGGTGGACGGCCATGGTGAACTCTCCTTCACTGGAATTGGTGCCGGAGCGGTGAGTTGGTGGGCCTCGAAGGCGTGATGCGGTGGGCGTGAGGTTGCGGGCGGTTTAGGAGGTGCCGGGTTCTGCGCCCGGCCCCTGCTGCCGTCACTTGCGGTGCATGGTGTGCAGGGCCTGGGCCAGGACGTTCGGGTTGTGGTGGCCCTTGTGGACGGCCGGGGGCCGCCGGTCGAGGCCGAGGAGCCCGGCCACAGCCGTCCAGGCGGTGCGTACGGAGTACTCGACGGTGAAGACCACGTCGTCGGGGACCTCGGCGTACTGGCCGATGAAGGCGAGGTTGGTGGATCCCTCCGGCACGACCTGCGGCCGGTCGCCCTGGCTGCGGACCAGGAACTGGCTGGTGATGTACGGCATCAGGCAGGGGACGACGGTGGACGTCCCGGCGACGCGCTCGGCGGTGGCGGCGTCCACGGCCAGGTGCCGCAGGACCTCCTGGAGGATCTCCTCCCCGCTGCACTCCCGCATCGGCTTCTGGACGAAAGTCCCGGGCTCGTCGGGGAAGAGGCCGTAGCCCCACCAGACCGAGACGTCGTCAGGCTGCTGCTGGTAGACCGGCTGGCGGTTGACCACGATGGTGAGCAGCCAGGGGGAGTCGGTGAGGGTGAGCAGGCCGCCGCGGCCGGTGGCACGGCCGGTGAACTCCTCCATCCAGTCTAGGAACGCCGGGTCCTTGGCGGTGACGGTGAAGGACTCCCAGGTGGAGTCCTTGACGCTGTGGTCGAAGACAGCCGGGTGGCCGAAGTCCTCGCGGCCGCGCGCGATCCGGTGCCACAGCAGGAAGGAGTCGGGGCTGAGGGAGGTGTCCGGATCCTCTGGCGGGGCGGTGTGGGAGCCGAAGGCGGAGTCGGCCGTCATCGAGCCGTTGGTGACGAACACGAGGTCGTCCTCGGCGACCGGGATGTCGGCGTGCGCGCCGGTGAAGTGGATGCGCTCGACGCTCGTGCCCGGCCCGTGCCGGAAGGCCAGGTCCGCGACCCGGTGGCCGGTGTGGAGGTGGACGCCCTGCTCCAGGAGCCGGGCGGTGAGCGGGCGGACGATCGAGTCGTACTGGTTGTAGCGGGTCCGGTAGATCCCGGACATCGTCTGGAACTCCGGGAAGAGGTGGACGAAGCGCTTGAGGTAGCGCCGGAACTCGATCGCGCTGTGCCAGGGCTCGAACGCGAACGTGGTGCACCACATGTACCAGAAGTCCGTACGGAAGAAGCTCTCCTCGAAGCAGTCGGTGATCCGCTTGCCGTCCAGCAGCCGCTCCGGCGTGGCCAGGCACTTCACCATTTCCAGGCGGTGCCGTTCCGAGAAGCCCATGGCGTGCCCGTCCGCGATCACGCCGCCGGCGCGCACCAGGCGGGCGGCGTCGTCCCACGGGGACTCGTCGTGGGAGTCGTAGATGTCCTGGGTGACCGACTTCGCCGGGTCGTCTAGTGACGGGATGCCGGAGAGCAGGTCGTAGGTGCAGCGGAACTGTGCCTCGAACATCCGCCCGCCGCGCATCGTGTAGCCCGCTTCCGCGGTGCCGCCCGCGTCCAGGCTGCCGCCGACCTCGTCCTGCGCCTCGAAGATGTGGATGTCACGGCCGGCGAAGCCGCCGTCACGGATCAGGAACGCTGTCGCGGACAGGGCGGCGATGCCGCCACCGACCAGATACGCCTTCGCCATTGGACAACTCCTCAACTCTGCCGCGCCGAAGCCGGTGTGCGTGAGCAACCGGTCGGCCCTCGCGGCGTTCTGCCGATGGGATTGGACCCCGCGGGACGGGATGTGGATGCCAGCGTGCTCTCGGCCGCCGGGCGCGGTCTGTGGGCCATTGGTCACGACAGGCGGCACAACGGTCCCGGTGGCGTCGGCTTCGGGTCCCGGCCGCGCTCAGCGGCGATCCCGGTGACCGGACGGCCGTCAGGACGGCGAGCAGGCCAGACACACGCACCCCGTGGCCGAGCGAGCGCACCACCACCCCGGCTACGCCATGACGCGGGCTCATGGACCTCTTTCCGGAGGAACCTCCTCTCGCCCTGGTGCCGCAGCCGTGTCCGCAGGCGGGCTGAAGGTCCCGGCAGCAAGGCCCCCTCAGGCCCTCGCCGCACCGAGCCGGTCGCCCGATGGTGGAGACAACCGCAACGAGAGGGAGCACACCGTGACCGAGCAGACCGAGACGCAGCGGCGGATCGTGGTCGGCGTGGACGGCTCGCCGTCCTCCATCGACGCGCTGCGCTGGGCCGTGGACCAGGCCCGTGCGCGTGGCGCCGTCGTCGAGGCGGTGACCGCCTGGCAGTACCCGGTGGCCACCGGCTGGACCGTGCCGATCACGGCCGACGAGGACCTCGCCGACATCGCGCACAAGGTGCTCGACGACGCCATCGCCGAGGCGACCGACGCCGAGCGCCCGGGCGAGATCCAGGCCCGGGTGGTCGAGGGCGGCGCCGTGCCGTGCCTGCTCGACGCGGCGCACGGCGCCGACCTCCTGGTCGTCGGCAGCCGGGGCCACGGCGGCTTCACCGGCGCACTGCTGGGATCCGTCAGCCAGCACTGCGTCCAGCACGCGAAGTGCCCCGTGGTCATCGTCCGCCACCCCAGCGACTGAGCCCGCGAACCCCGCACCTCACCCCAGGACCCCCGCCACCGTCCACCAGAAAGGAGAAAGCCACCATGCGACACCGGATCGTGGGAGAGCTGATGACCCACGCCGTCGTGCACGTACGACCCGACACCGGCTTCAAGGAGATCGCCCGGCTGCTCGCCGAGCACGACATCACCTCCGTACCCGTCCTGGACCACGAGGACCGTCCGCTCGGACTGGTCTCCGAGGCCGACCTGCTGCTCAACGAAGCCGCCCAGGAAGACCCCGCCGGCCTGCTGCTCACCCCGGACCTGCCGCCGCGCGACCGCGCCCGCAGCCGAGCCACCACCGCCGAGGGCCTGATGACCAGCCCGGCCGTTTGCGCCCGGCCCGAGTGGACCGTGGTCGAAGCCGCCCGCCTGATGCAGGGCAAGAACCTCAAGCGGCTCCCCGTCGTCGATGAGGCAGGACGTCTGGTCGGCATCGTCAGCCGCAGCGACCTGCTGCGCGTCTTCCTGCGGCAGGACCGGGCGATCCGCGAGGAGATCCGCCGGGACGTCCTCGACCGCACGCTGGGACTGTCCCCGGACGCCATCGACATCCAGGTCCACGAAGGCCGGGTCACCCTGGCTGGCACGGTCGAGCACCGTGCCCTGGTGTCGGTGGTGGAGCGGCTGTGCCGCAGCGTGGACGGCGTCGTCGACGTCACCAGCAGCCTCGGCTTCCACACGGAAGACACCACGGCCCTGCACCCGGTCCGCTGACCCACGGTGCAAGCCGACCGGAGCCCGGTGCCCCGCCTGAGGGGGCACCGGGCTCCGGTCGTGTGCGGCGCCGACGCACTTGGCGTCGCGCAAGGGAGAAACCCTGAGTGGGTTTGTCGATTCCGCGTGTGACCGTGCCGGTCGCCCTGTCGGGTGCGGGGCGCCTCAGATCAGCCGGTCGCGGTTGCGTGCGGCGGCTGCGCGGACGAGTTGGGCGAAGCGTGCGCGGCTGTGGTGCTGGTGCGCTTCGGCCTCACGTTCCTCGTCACCGTTCTCGGTGTCGTCCTCCTCTTCGTTGTCGAGTTCGTCGTACTCGCTGTGGAGGAGCCAGCAGCCGTGGATACCGGCGAGGAGGTCTTCAAGGAGGTCGCGGGCCGGGCGTTTGGGGTCGAGCGGGGTCAGGCGCAGGGCGACGTCCTCGATGTCCGGCTCCTCGTCGTCGCCGGTGTACTCGGCGAGGGTGTCCTCGAAGTCGTCGAGTTGCTCGCGCAGGGCGGCGGGGTCGGGCAGGAGGCCGTCGGCGACGTGCATGGCGTGGCGGACGAGGGTGGTGACGGCGTCGTTGGGGGAGGCGCCGGAGTCGAGGATTTCCAGGACGAGGGTAGGCGTCTCGTGGGGGAGGGCCTCGATGTCGTCGGCTTCGAGGAGGACCGCGGTGGGGTTCTGGCCGGAGGCGTCGGCGGCGACCTCGGCCGCGGCGGCCAGCCAGTGGGCGGCTGCGACCGAGGCGGCGGTGGGGTCGATGTCGGAGAACAGCGCTTCGGGCCCGAAGGGGTCCTGTTCGAGGAGCCGGTCGGCGGCGGCGACCTGGACGGGGGAGGCGTCCTCGCGGCTGAGCAGCACGGCTTGCTGGGCGCGGCCGGTGAGGTCGCCGCGTTCGGCGCTCTCCACGGCGGCGAGTTCGGTTGTGGTCTCGGCGAGCACGGCTTTGGTGAGATGCGGGTTGTCGAGGGGGCGCAGGGCGCGGCCGACCTGATGGGCGGACTCGATGAGGGGGCTGTAGGAGACGGTCACCGAGCCGCCCTGGGGGAGGTTGGGTTGGGAGATCGCCTCGGTGATCTCGTTGAAGGCTTGGCGTTCTTGCTCGCGTCGCCAGCCCTCGCTGTTGGGCTCCAGGGAGCCGGCGGCGCTGGCGGGGTGGGTGTAGGTATGCCAGGCGGCGTCCGACAGTTGGGTCAGGGCTCGGGCCAGGCGCAGCAGCGCGGCGGTGTCCGTGCTGGTAGGGAGGGCGGCGATGCGGGTGGTGAGGTCGCCTTCGCCGGTGCCCCAGGCGGCGGTCAGCTCGTTCCGGTCGGGGTCGACGCAGTAGCGGGTCATGAAGCCCTACTTCCCGGGATGTGCTTCGAAAGGTGCTCGGCACGCAGCCTGCCCTATTCTGACGCATCGCCAGCTGCTCTGCGGGCAGCCGCTGCACGGCCCGGGTCGCGTCGACCGCCTGGTCCTGGTGGGCTGCGCGATGTTCCTGCCCGACCCGGACACCGCCGAGCAGGCGGCCCTGGACGCCCTCCTGCACGCCCTCACCCCCAGGGCCGAGGCCGCCGCCCGGGGCGACCTGGCCGGCGTCATCGACGCCTACCTGAACGTCTGGGCCACCCACGTCACCTCCGACCAGCGCGCCCGCCTGGCCGAGATCTACACCGTGGCGGTGAGTGCTACGCCCGAGTGGAGCCGGGGTGGATTGGGTGGGGAGGCATTCATCCGGCGGTCTCGCCGTCGGTGGTGAGGACGCGGAGCGTGGTCACGTGTGGGTCCACTGCGCCGCGGACGTGGCCGTGGGGGGCGGCGACCGTTTGGTGGAGGAAGTCGACGAGTTCTGTGCTGATCAGTTCGCCCGGGAGAACGTTCGGGATGCCGGGCGGGTAGGCGGCCAACGTGTCGGCGGAGACTCGCCCGGCGGCCTGCCTCGCCAGGACGACCTCGCTGGGCGCGAGGAAGGCCTGACGGGGCGCCAGCACCACGGGTCCGGGCTCGGGCAGCTGGGTCAGGGACGCGGACCGGGCGGGCGCGGCCGTCCGCGGCAGCGCGTGCAGGGCGTCGACGAAGCGGTCGGCGTCGTGGGCCGCGCCGGCGCCGACGACCGCGACGACGGCGGCGTGCGTGGCGACCTCGACCAGCACACCGTGCTCTCGCATGAGCAGCCGGCGCGCCTCGTGGCCGGAGAGACCGCCGGCCAGCACGTCGACCGCGACGCGCAGCGGATCGGCGCCGGCGATGTCTGCGAAGCGGCGGAAGCCGTCGCTGACCACGCGGAAGCGGCCACGCTCGCGGATCGCGGCGCGCATCCGCTCTGCCTGCTCGATCGAGTCGCCGATCCGCTCACCGCCGCGCGCGAGCGCACGCCGGGCCAGATCCAGGGAGCTGAGCAGCAGCGCGCTGGCGCTGGTCGACTGGGTGAGGTGGAAGGCTCGGTCGAGCAGGGGCTCCAGCTGGTCGGCGTAGGGGCCGTCGGCAAGGTGCAGCATCGCGGACTGGGTCAGGCTGCCGCCGAGCTTGTGGGTGCTGGAGACCACCAGGTCGGCGCCGTTGGCCAGGGCGCCCGCGGGCAGATCCGGGTGGAAGCCGAAGTGGGAGCCCCACGCCTCGTCCACGATCAGCGGCACGTCGTGGGCGTGCGCGGCCTGCGCGATCTCCCGCACGTCGGCGACCGCGCCGAAGTAGCTGGGCGTCACCACATAGGCCGCGATGGCGTCGGGGTGCTGCTCCAGGGCTGCGGCCACGGAGCGGGCGGTGACGCCGTGGGCAATGCCCAGCCCGGTGTCGACGGACGGCAGGACGAAGGCGGCGTTCAGGCCGGACAGGACGAGACCGTCGATGACGCTGGAGTGGACGCTGCGCTGGACCACGATCCGGCTGCCCAGCGAGGCGAGGGCCAGCGTGACGATCCGGTTCCCCTGGGAGGCGCCGTTGGTGAGGAACCAGGTCCGACGCGCACCCCAGGCCGCGGCGGCCAGGCCGAGGGCCTGGTCGAGCGGGCTGTCCGCGCCCAGGTCGACGCCGTCGAGCAGCGGAGGCAGATCCAGGCGGAGCGGCTGCTCGCCGAGCACGCCCGCCAGCTCGCCGAAGCGGTCCGCTGCGGCGCCGTGGCCGGGGACGTTCAGCCGCTGCCAGTCGCGGGTGCCGAAGGCGCGCACGGCGTCTGCGTAGGGGGCGCGGGCCTGGTCCGCGCTGAGCCGGGCGGTCGTGGGGGAGGGGGCGGTGCTCATGAGGTGGAGCGTGCCACGTCTCATCCGCCAGTAGAAGACTGCACTTCTCTGGAGATCTCCATACTCTGTCTGTAGCCGGGCTGGCACCGGACACACCACCGGGAGAGGCCCGCGATGTTCGAGATCCGTCAGTTCCAGGTCCTGCGGGCCGTCGCCCGGGAGGGCTCGCTGGCGGCGGCCGGCCGCTCACTCGGGTTCAGCCAGCCCACTATCACCCACCACCTGACGGCTCTCGAAGCGCGAGCGCGCACCCCGCTGGTCCGGCGCGGAGCCCGCGGCGCCGTGCTCACCCCTGCCGGAGCGCTGCTGCTCACCCACGCCGAAGCCGTGCTCGACCGCGTCCAACTGGCCGAGCACGAGCTGCGGACTTTCGTCGAGAGGGGCGCCGCGACCCTGCGGATCGGCACCTTCCCCACGGCCGGAGCCCTGCTTCTGCCACCCGCCGTGAAGAAGCTCCACGAGCAGGGCATCGAGGTATCCCTGTCAGAGGGAGAACTGCCATATCTAATAGACGAGTTGGCCGCCAAGCGGCTCGACGCCGCGCTCGTCTTCGCAGCACCGGGCGAGGTCCTCGATCTCGGGGAGCAGTTCGAGATCCATCCGTTGCTGGACGACCCCCTCGAACTCGTCCTGCCGGCCGACCATCCGCAGGCGCGGGAGCCCCGCGTCCGCCTGCCCTCGCTCCGCGAGGAAGGATGGATCATGGGCAACTCGGACTGGGACCCGGTCGATCAGGTCCTCGTCCGGGCCTGCGCACACACGGGCTTCGAGCCGGTCCGCGTGATGCGCACCGACGACTACGCGGTGCTCCAGGGCTTCGTCGCCGCAGGCGTTGGCATCGCACTCCTCCCCCGCCTCGGCATCACCGCCGACCGCACCGACCTGGCGATCCGCCCCCTGGACGTGTCCGACTCCACCACGGCACTCTCCCGAAGGATCAGCCTCGCCCTCCCAGCCGGAGCCACCTCCGCCGCCGGCCGGCTCCTGCAGGCGCTGCGCGCCCAATCACAACGCCTCCAGCAGACGTGGAACTGAAGCCCTCCGAACCCGACGCGACCCTGTCCGGCTGCGGGAGTGTCATGAATTCCCGGCTGTCGGCCGTAGGCGGCGCCGCGTATCACTGGGGTAGTCCACCGGGGACCTCGGACCTATCCGTTGGGCGCTGTCACGTTGGCCGACCGGGTGAGATGATCTTCTGATCGATCACGGCGGAGGGGGATCATTCGTGGAGAGCACGTCGCCGTCGTACAGGGGTCACCGGCACCCGGTCGAGGCCA
>NZ_JBSFJV010000069.1:0-44938 GCF_053598235.1 Kitasatospora sp. NPDC001159 | reverse complement strand
GCTCGCCCTCGTCGATGAAGATCTCCGGGATGGGCTTGCCGGCCTGCGCCTCGATGTCGGCGTCGGGAGGGGTCAGGCCCCGTCCGTCAGCTCACGCGCGCGCTTGACGTCGTCGGCCATCCGGTCCAGCAGCGCGTCGACGGAGTCGAACTTCTCCATCCCGCGCAGGTAGGCCAGGAAGTCCACGGCCACGTGCAGTCCGTACAGGTCCAGGCCGACCCGGTCGATGGCGTACGCCTCGACGGTGCGGGCGGTGCCGTCGAAGGTCGGGTTGGTGCCGACCGAGATCGCCGCCGCCATCCGCTCGCCCTCGGCGGTCAGCCAGCCCGCGTACACCCCGTCGGCCGGGATCGCGCTGTGCGGCACGGTCTCCACGTTGGCGGTCGGGTAGCCCAGCTCGCGGCCGCGCTGCGCGCCCCGCACCACCTCGCCCTCGACCCGGTGCGGGCGGCCCAGCACCTCGTTCGCCCCGGCCATGTCGCCGGTCTCGACCAGCCGACGGGTCAGGCTGGAGGAGAACGGCTCACCGTCCCCGGCGGTGCCGCACACCTGCAGGTCGACCACCTCGACCTCGAAGTCGTCCGCCCGGCCCAGCTCGGTGAGCAGCGCGACGTCCCCGGCGGCCCGGTGCCCGAAGCGGAAGTTGGGGCCCTCGATGACGACCCGGGCGTGCAGCGCGTCGACCAGCACCTGCTCGGCGAAGGTCTCCGGGGACTCCTGGGAGAACTCGGTGGTGAAGGGCAGCACCAGCACCGCGTCCACGCCGAGTTCGGCGATCAGCTCGGCCCGGCGCGGGTGCGGCGCGAGCAGCGGCGGGTGGCTGCCCGGGCGGATCACCTCGCGCGGGTGCGGGTCGAAGGTCACCACGACCGCGGGGATGCCGAGTTCGCGGGCCCGCTCGACCGCCCGCCCGATGATCAGCTGATGTCCACGGTGCACCCCGTCGAACGAGCCGATGGTGACGACGCTGCGTCCCCAGTCACCGGGGATCTCCTCCAGGCCACGCCAGCGCTGCACCCGACCGCTCCTTGTTCCGTACGGCGCGTACCCTCGGTACGCTCAAACGCTCAAAACCCGAACCCCTATAGCGTGCCATGCGCCTGCCCCGGCTCAGGCACCGGAATGGGGGTTGAGCGCACCGGCGCACGCAGAGCCCGTGCGGGTACGGTCCGCTCGGCCTCGGCGGCGGCGTACTGCGGGTCGCGCCCGGCCGTCACCAGGGCCCGCATCCGGGCGAGTCGGGGGCCGTCCGGGGCGGTCGGCGCGACGTCCCGCGGCCACCGGGCGAGCAGCTGGGCGAAGGCCGCCGAGCGCCCGGCGCAGCGCACCAGCAGTTCGTCCGCGTCCGCCAGCCCGGGGGTCACCCGGGCCAGCACCGCGCGGGCCCGGGCGGGCTTCTCGGCCGCGCAGTGCTCGGCCAGGTGCTCGACGGAGGCGGTCAGCACCGCCGGGTCGGTCTCGGTGGCGAGCAGGGTGTCCAGCAGCTCGCAGCGCAGCGCGTCCGCCGCCGGGTCGATCACCGGGACGGAGAGCACCTCGGCGAAGGGCCGGCGGACCACCGCCGTACGGGCGGCCAGCGCGGCGCCCAGCAGCACCCGCAGCTCCAGCCGGGCGGCCGGGCCGTCGATCGCGGCCTGCGCGAGCTTGCGGCCCAGGTAGTCGACGGCGACCGGCCCGGCCAGCGCCGGGTGCCCTCGCAGCAGCCGGGCGGCCAGTTCGGCGCCGCACCGGGCGGCCACCGGGGTGCGGGCGTCGGCGAGCACCCGCAGGGTCTCGGCGGGGGCCGCGCCGGGGGCCGCCAGCCGGTCGGCGAGCGCGGCCAGCACGGGCTCCGGGTCGCTCTCCAGGGCCGGCGCCAGCGCCCGCGGGGTGAGGAAGGCGTCCCCGCCGACCCGGTGCAGGGCGAGCGCGGCAGCCAGGTGCTCGGCCCTGGTCGACGGGTCCCCGACCAGCAGGGCCAGGGCGGCGCCGTGCAGACCCGGTTCGTCCTCGCGGGCGAGCAGGGTCAGCGCGGTGAACCGCAGCAGTTCGGCCCCGGCACCGGCCGCGTACGGGGCGGTCCGCAGCGCGTGCACCGCGGCCGCGACGTGCCGCTCGGGCCGCCGGTCGTGGCTCCAGCGGTCCACCGCGCGGCACAGCGCGGACGGCTCCTCGGCGGCGAGCACGGTGAGCAGCGCGTCCGCCCTCGGGTGCGCGGCGTCGGCCAGCGCGTCGGCCAACTCGTCCAGGGCGAGCCGCCGGTGGGCGTACAGCAGGTCCTGGGCGAGGTCGGCGACGGTCCGTCCGGGGCGGCTCGGCAAACCGTTCGGATCGTCGAACCAGGCGCAGAGCAGCGGGAAGACCGCGACCGGGTCGGCGCGCAGCCGCCCGGCCACCGCGCGGAGGAAGCGCTGCTGCGGGCCGTCTGCGGTCACCAGGCGGCGCAGCAGGGCGAGTTCGGCCTCAACGGGCAGGCCGAGTCCGGTCCAGAACGCCGGGCCGAAGCGGGCCGCCCCTTCCAGCGCCTCCCAGCCGCCCGCGTCGGCCGCCCGTTCGGCGATCCGGCCGGCCAACTGATCCAGCAGCGCCCGGTGTTCGGTGGGGTCGGGACTGGCGGCCAGTCCGGCGGTGAGCAACCGGGCCGCCCACCAGGCGGGTTCGCTACCCGGCGGACGCAGGTCCAGCGCGCGCCAGATCCGGTGCAGCCACGCGTCCAGGGCGGGCGCGCCCCAGGTCTCGGCGACCCGGCGCAGTGCGGCGGCGACCGGGCCGATCCGGTGCCGGGGGACGGAGTTCGCCACGGCGGGCGGGGCCGGGGTGTCCTCGGCCTCGCCGAGCAGCAGCCGCAGCGCCGCGTCCAGGTCCAGGTGCAGGCCCTGCAGCCAGTCGGCGAACTCCCCGTGCGCGAAGCGGAATCCGGGCCCGGCGGGGACGAACAGCCCCTCGGCGAGCACCGCCGTGGCCCAGCCGCCGTCGACCGGGAACAGTTCCTCGAACGTCTCCCGGGCCAAGCCCCCCGGCTCCTCGCCGAGCATCCGCCGGGCCGCCTCGTGCACCCGCCCGGCCACCGCCGCCGCGAGCCGGCGCACCCGCCCCTGCCGCGGTCCCGCGGGCCGGGCGGCGCCCCGGCGGTGCGCGCCCGGGCGGCGCGGTCGGCCGTCCTCGGCCAGCCGCTGGGCCACCCGCAGGCAGCGCAGGTCCAGGTAGGCGCCGAACAGCTCGCTCCGGCGCACCGGTTCGTCGTGCAGGCCCTGCGTCCACAGTTCCCCGGCCAGCCGGACGGCCAGCGGGTGCCTGGCGTCCTCGGCGGCGGGCGGCCGGCCCGGCGGCAGCCCGTACCGGCGGCGCACCCGCTCGGCCGCCTCGGCCGGCAGCGGGCCGAGCCGGTGCCCGGCCAGGCTGGGCCCACCGGGGCCACCGCCGTCCATCCGGACGGTGGGAGCGCTGGCCAGGTCGCCGTCCGGGCCGGGCTCCGCCAGGTGCCGCGGGCCGTCGGCACCATTCCCCCAGGGCTCGGCGGCCAGCCGCTCCCAGAGCTCCTCGCCGCAGGCGGTCAGCAGCCGCGCCCCGCAGCCAGTCAGCCACTGCCCGGCGCCGCGCAGCCAGCGCGGGTCGAGTTCGGTCGGGGCCTCCTCGGGGCCGTCCAGGACCACCAGCAGCGGGCGTCCGGCCGCCGCGCAGAGCGCCGCAACCGGCTCGGGCGCGGGCGCCGGGGTGCCGAGTTCGGCCGCCGCGGCGGCGAGCGCCCGCTCCACGGGTTCGGCCAGCGAGCGGTCCTCGGCGCGCAGGTCGGCGCCGCGCAGCCAGAGGGTGGGCAGCGGCCGGGCGCCGCCGCGGCGGCGGGCGGCCAGCGCGGCCAGTTCGGTGGAGCGCCCGCTGCCGGGGGCGCCGACCAGGGCGGTGACGGTCGCCGTCGGCTCGTCCCCGGCCAGGCCGTCCGACCGGTCCACCCGGTCCGCGGCGAGCCCGGCCACCCGGTCCGGCCCGGCCCCGGCGGCGGCCAGCTGGGCGCCGGTCAGCCGCAGCACCCCGGCCAGGTTGAGCGCCGGGCCGTACGCGGGCACCGCCGCCGCGTTGCGTGCCAGCAGCCCCGCCAGCGCCTCGCCGACCACCGTCCCGCCCCCGGCGGGGACGGCCGGCAGCGCCCCGCCGTGCTGCGGGCCGCGCAGACAGGGCGCGGCCACCGCGACCACGGCGCCGCTGCGGGTGTCCAGCACCGGCGAGCCGGCCGGCACCGCGGCCCCGCCGACCGCTGGCACGTCCAGCAGCAGCACCCCGGCCAGCAGGTGCCCGCCGTACCCCGCGCCGCCGACTCCCAGCAGCCCGCAGCGCAGGACCACCGGTTCGTCCTCCCCGGTGAGCGCGGGCAGCAGCACCTCGTGCCCGGTCCCCACGGCGGCCACCGGCAGCGGCGGCACCGGCAGTCCGCCGACCGCGTCGGTGCGCAGCAGAGCGAGCCCGTGCTCGGGCAGCGGCAGCACGGCGTCCGGGCCGAGCATCCGGGTCTGCCCGCCGGGGGTGTGCAGGACGACCCGGTCCAGGCCCGCCACGGTCTCGTGCGCGGTCAGCACGCCGCCCTGCGGGTCGGCGACGAACCCTAAGCCGTGCAGGCGGCCGTTGAGGTCCCTGATCCGCAGCAGGTACCGCCCCGGATCGCCCTCCAGAAACCCCGGCATGAATGCCCCCTCGACCGTCGCTCACTCGCTGCCGGGAGCCTGCCCGCCGAGGCGGCGGCCCGACCGCTCCCGCGCCGGTCACCACGGTCTTTCACCTCGCGCGCTCCCTCGCAGGAGTGATCCCCCTGTTCGAGTGCAGGGCTCCCAAAGGGTGAAACGACGGTGAAACCCCCGCCGGGAGGACGGGGGTTTCACGAAGCTTGAAGTCGACTCAGCCGACGAACACCGCCACCGGCTTCGCCTGCCCGCCCTTCTCCTCGACCAGGGCGAGGAAGCGCCCGTCCGGCCCGAACACCGCGATCGGCCCGTCCACGCCCAGTCCGGGCGCCTTCAGCCGCGCGCCGTGCGAGAGCTTCTCCGCCGAGGCCTCGTCCAGGTCCCAGCGCGGGAAGGCGGCCGCCGCGGCCGCGGCGATCGGCAGCACCTCCAGCCCCGCGGCGGAGTCGCTGGTGACTGCGGCCTCGAGCTGCTCCAGGGTGCGCGCCGACTCCACCGAGTAAGGCCCGACCCGGGTGCGCCGCAGCGCGGTCAGGTGCCCGCCGACGCCCAGGTCGGCGCCCAGGTCTCGGGCCAGCGCCCGGATGTAGGTGCCGGAGGAGCACTCCACGGTCACGTCCAGGTCGATCACCGGCGTGCCGTCCTCGGCGACCGCCGCGCGCTGCTCGTGCACGATGAAGGAGTGGATCGTGGTCGGCCGGGCCTCCAGCTCGAAGTCCTCGCCCTCGCGCACCCGCGCGTACGACCGCTTGCCGTCGATCTTGATCGCGCTGACCTTGGACGGCACCTGCATGATCTCGCCGGTGAGCGTCGCGATCCCGGCGTCGATCGCCTCCCGGGTGACGGCGTCGGCCGGGGTCGAGGAGGTGACCTCGCCCTCCCGGTCGTCCGTCATGGTGGTCTGGCCGAGCCGGATGGTCGCCTCGTACGTCTTGGCGGTCAGCATCAGGTGGCCGAGCAGCCGGGTGGCCCGCTCGACGCCGATCACCAGGACGCCGGTGGCCATCGGGTCCAGCGTGCCGGCGTGCCCGACCTTCCGGGTCCCGGCCAGCCACCGCAGCTTGGCGACGACCCCGTGGGAGGTGATGCCCTCGGGCTTGTCGACGATCACCAGGCCGTCCGGGCCGGTGCCTTTGCGCTTCATCGAGTTCTTTCTCTAGACCAGCGATTGCCAGCAATTGATTCTGGGGGGGCGACATGCAGAAAGATCAACGCAGGGTGATCAACGAGGGGGTCGCAGCGCGCTCCGGAACCGCTCGACCACCGCGGCCACGTCCTCCCGGGCGCTGAACCCGGCCGCGAAGACGTGCCCCCCGCCGCCCATTTCGGCGCAGGCCGCAGCGACGTCCACCGCGCCCTTGGAGCGCGAGGAGCCGCGCAGGGTGCCGTCCGGGTCCTGCTTGAGCACCAGCGCCACCTCGGCCTCGGCCGGCCGGCGCAGGATGTCGATCAGCCCCTCGATCTCCTCGACCGTGACGCTGAACAGCGCCAGGTCCTGGTACGGCACCCAGGTCCACACCAGGCCCAGCCCGTCGGCCGCGTCCGGCTCGTAGACGGCCCGGTCCAGCGCGGCCGCGAGCACCTTGAGGTAGCCGAAGGAGGAGGTGTCCCACAGCTGCCGGGAGATGAGGTCGTGCCGGATGCCGGTGGCCAGCAGCCGCCCGGCGAGCTCGTGGGTCGCGGGCGTGGTGGCCCGGTACTTGAAGGAGCCGGTGTCGGTGGCGACCCCGGTGTACAGGCAGGTGGCCAGGTCCTGGTCGAGCTCGACGCCCAGCCGGCGCAGCAGTTCGTCGACCAGCACGGCGGTGGCCGGCGCGGTCGGGTCGATCAGCTGGTGGGTGCCGAAGCCCGGGTTGGAGGCGTGGTGGTCGAACACCACCAGGACGGGCGCGGCGAAGGCCTTGTCGTGCAGAAGCCCCAGTCGGCTCTGCGCGGCCACGTCGAAGCAGAGCACCAGCTCGGGCACGTCCGGCACCTCGGAGGCCGGCACGATCAGCTCCTGACCGGGCAGGAACGCCAGCGACTCGGGCACGATCTGCGGGTCGTCGCCGAAGGAGACCCGCACCTGCTTGCCGAGCGCCCGCAGCGCCAGCGCCGCCGCCAGCGAGGAGCCCAGCGCGTCGCCGTCCGGGCAGATGTGGCAGATCAGATCGATCGAACGGGCCCGCCCGATCTCCGCCACCACCTGCTGCCAGAGCAGCTCGAAGCCGCTCTCCTCGGCGCGCGGCCCCGGGAGCGCCGCGAGGGCACCCTCCACCGTGCTGGTGGAGGACGCCCCCGTGGTCGATCCGGCTCGCGAGGCGGCCTGAGCCGACTCACCCGCCATGACTACTCGTCCTCGTCGTCACGCTCGGACGCCGGCACCCGGTACGGGTCCGCGTCGCCGGCGTAGGTCGCCCCCGCGGCCTGGGTGCGCACGGCGGCGTCGGAGGTCCGGGCCCGGTCGAGCAGGTCGTCGATGTTCCGGGCGTTCTCCGGCAGCGCGTCCGCGACGAAGGTCAGCGACGGGGTGAAGCGCACCCCGGTCTGCTTGCCGACCTCGGAGCGGAGCACGCCCTTGGCGCTCTCCAGCGCGGCCGCGGTGGCCTGGCGCTCGGTGTCGTCACCGAAGACGGTGTAGAAGACGGTGGCCTCGCGCAGGTCGCCGGTCACCCGGGTGTCGGTGATGGTCACGAACCCCAGACGCGGGTCCTTGATCCGCCGCTCCAGGGTCTGGGCGACGACCACCTGGATGCGGTCGGCGAGCTTGCGCGCCCTTGCGGTGTCGGTCACGTTGCCTCCTCGTGCAGTGGGCCCGGCACCCGGGCGAGCTGCGCACCCGTCGGGGCCCACGCCCCAAAGTACCGGCCCGCGCCCGGCCTTGCGGGCGCTCTGGGTCCTGATCTGTGTGAGAACGGCGACTTCCGTCGACGGCCTCCACAGCGGTCATTCGTCGTCGTCGTTGTGGTATCTCCTCCTCGCGGAGAGGAGCTGCACCTCGGGGCGGCCGGCGACCAACCGCTCACAGCTGTCCAGGATCTCGGTGACGTATCCGGCGTCGCCGGACACCACCGCGAGGCCGATCTCGGCCCGGCGGTGCAGATCCTGGTTCCCGGTCTCGGCAGCGCACACGCTGTACTTGCGCTGCAGTTCGGCCACGATGGGCCGCACGATCGAACGCTTCTCCTTGAGCGAGTGGACGTCGCCCAGGAGCAGGTCGAAGGTGAGTGTTCCCACGAACATGTATGACAGGTCTCGCCGACCTGGAAGGCCTCGGGGGCGTACGGCCCGGAACCGGGCTGACGCCGCGACATCTGACTACCCCGGACCCTACACAGCGAGACCGGGGCCGGTCGACGGAAATACCACCCGTCGACCGGCCCCGGTGACCAGCGACTACGCGCGCGGCTTCTCGCGCATCTCGTAGGTCTCGATGATGTCCTCGACCTTGATGTCGTTGAACGACCCCAGGGTCACACCGGCCTCGAAGCCCTCGCGGACCTCGGTCGCGTCGTCCTTGAAGCGGCGCAGACCCTCGATCGAGAGGTTCTCCGCCACGACCTTGCCGTCGCGCAGCAGGCGGGCCTTGGCGTTGCGGCGGATGATGCCGTCGCGGACCAGGACACCGGCGATGTTGCCGAACTTGGAGGAGCGGAAGACCTCGCGGATCTCCGCGGCGCCGAGGCGCACCTCCTCGTACTCCGGCTTGAGCATGCCCTTGAGGGCGTTCTCGATCTCCTCGATCGCCTGGTAGATGACCGAGTAGTACCGGACGTCCACGCCTTCCTTCTCGGCCGCGGTACGCGCACGGCCTTCGGCGCGCACGTTGAAGCCGATGATGATGGCGTCCGAGCCCATCGCCAGGTCCACGTCGGACTCGGTGATGGCACCCACACCGCGGTGCAGGACCCGGAGCTCGACCTCCTCGCCCACGTCCAGCTTGACCAGGGCGTCCTCAAGGGCCTCGACCGAACCGGAGACGTCACCCTTGATGATGAGGTTGAGCTGCTCGATGGAGCCGGCGGCGATGGCCTTGTCCAGGTCCTCCAGGGACACCCGGACCCGACGCTGCGCGAAGGCGGCGTTGCGGTCGCGGGCCGAGCGCTTCTCGGCGATCTGGCGGGCGGTGCGGTCCTCGTCGACGACGATGAAGCTGTCGCCGGCGCGCGGCACCGAGGTCAGACCGAGCAGCAGCACCGGGCGGGACGGGCCGGCCTCGGAGAGGCTGTTGCCGTTCTCGTCCAGCATCGCGCGGACGCGGCCGTAGGCGTCGCCCACGACGATCGAGTCGCCGACGCGGAGCGTACCGCGCTGCACCAGCACGGTCGCCATGGCGCCGCGGCCCTTGTCCAGGTGCGCCTCGATGGCGATACCCTGCGCGTCCTGCTCCGGGTTGGCCCGCAGGTCCAGCGAGGCGTCCGCGGTCAGGACCACGGCCTCCAGCAGCTGGTCGATGTGCAGACCCTGGCGCGCGGAGATGTCGACGAACATGGTGTCGCCGCCGTACTCCTCGGCCACCAGGCCGAACTCGGTCAGCTGACCGCGGACCTTGGTCGGGTCGGCGCCCTCGACGTCGATCTTGTTGACGGCGACCACGATCGGCACACCGGCGGCCTTGGCGTGGTTCAGCGCCTCGACCGTCTGCGGCATGACACCGTCGTTGGCCGCGACCACCAGGATCGCGATGTCGGTGGACTTGGCACCACGGGCACGCATGGCGGAGAACGCCTCGTGACCCGGGGTGTCGAGGAAGGTGATCGGACGCTGCTCGCCGTTCACCTCGGTGACCACCTGGTACGCACCGATGTGCTGGGTGATGCCACCGGCCTCGCCGGCCACCACGTTGGACTTGCGGATGGCGTCCAGCAGGCGGGTCTTACCGTGGTCGACGTGACCCATGACGGTGACGACCGGCGGGCGCGGGGCCAGCTGGTCCTCGTCGCCCTCGTTCGCACCGAAGTCGATGTCGAACGACTCCAGCAGCTCGCGGTCCTCGTCGTCCCGGCTGACGATCTCCAGCTGGAAGCCCATCTCGCCGGCCAGCAGCTCGAGGGTCGCGTCGGAGACCGACTGGGTCGCGGTGACCATCTCACCGAGGTTGAACATGACGGAGACGAGCGCGGCCGGGTTGGCGTTGATCTTCTCCGCGAAGTCCATCAGCGAGGCGCCGCTCGACAGGCGAACCGTCTGGCCGTTGCCACGAGGCAGCATCACACCGCCGACGGACGGGGCCTGCATGGCCTCGTACTCCTGGCGCTTCGCCCGCTTCGACTTGCGACCGCGAGCCGGGCGACCACCCGGACCGCGACCGAAGGCGCCCTGCGTGCCACCACGGGCACCCGGGCCACCGGGACGACCGCCGAAGCCACCGGGACGCGGGCCGCCGAAGCCGCCGCCGCCACCGGGAGCACCGCCACCCGGACGCGGGCCGCCGAAGCCGCCGCCGCCGGCCGGACGCGAGCCCGGACCGGCCGGACGACCCTGGAAGCCGGGACGGGCACCGCCCGGAGCACCCGGACGACCGCCGGGGCCACCCGGACCACGGCCACCCGGACCCGGACGCGGGCCAGCCGGACGCTGCGGCATCATGCCGGGGTTCGGACGCGGCATGCCGGACGGGGTCGGGCCGCCGGGACGCGGCGCGGCCGGACGCGGCATGCCGTCGGGACGGGGGGCACCACCCGGACGCGGAGCACCGGCACCCGGCGCACCGGCCGGACGCGGACGGTCGCCACCCGGACGCGGAGCACCGGCACCCGGCGCACCGGCCGGACGCGGACGGTCGCCACCCGGACGCGGAGCACCGGCACCCGGCGCACCGCCCGGACGCGGACGGTCGCCACCGGGGCGCGGACGGTCGCCGCCCTGGGCGCCCGGAGCACCCGGACGGCCACCCGGCGCGCCCGGACGGCGGTCGCCGGGGCGGGCCATGCCGGTCGCGCTGCCCGAGGTGAACGGGTTGTTGCCCGGACGCGGGCCAGCCGGACGCGGGCCCGGACGGGCGCCGCCGCCGGCCTGGGCGGCCGGACGCGGGGCCTGGGCGGCCGGACGCGGGGCGTCACCGGCCGGAGCCGGCGAGGAGAACTCGGCCGCGGGCGCGGCCGGGGCCGCCGGAGCGGCGGGACGCGCGGCCGGGCGCGGGCCCGGGGTCGGCGCGCCCGGACGCGGGGCGGCGGGGGCGGCCGGCGCGGCGGGAGCCGATCCGGCGGCCGGACCTGCGGTCGGTGTGGGACGGGGACCAGGGGCCGCGCCAGGGCGCGGACCCGGGGTCGGGGCACCCGGCTTGGGTGCACCCGCGGCACCTGCCGCGGGCTGGGGCGCCGCGGTCTTCCGCGGGCCCGGCTTGGCAGCGCCACCACCGGTGGGGGCCACACCAAGCGCGTCAGTCAGCTTGCGCACGACCGGCGCCTCGATCGTCGAGGACGCCGAACGGACGAACTCACCGAGCTCGGTGAGCTTGGCCATGACGGCCTTGCTCTCCAAGCCAAGCTCCTTGGCGAGTTCGTAAACCCGGACCTTAGCCACTTCACTCCTGTCTATGAGTCCGGGGGTCTCGTCCGCCGGACTGTCGCTACTTCATGGGCGTACCCATCGCGTACTCATCGCGTACTCATCGAGTGCTCATCGCAATCTCGACCTACTTCCACATCGCGAGGTACCTGACTGGTGGCACGGCGCGCGGCTGCCCGAACGCTGTGCTTGTTGCGGTGGTTCTCCGCCGCGGTGAGCGGCGGCCGTCACGGAAGGTGGCCTGCCTAAGAGGCTCCGCCTGCCCGCTCCTCGATGAACTCGCGGAGCCGCTCCGTGTCGAGCGCCCCCTGGAGCCGGAAGGCCCGAGGAAACGCCCGACGGCGGACCGCGAGGTCGAGGCAGGCCGAGTCGGGATGCAGATATGCGCCCCGGCCCGGCAGTGCACCACGGGGATCAGGGACGCAGACGCCCTCGACCGCCGTGACACGCAACAGCTGGTGCTTGGCCGCGCGCTTGCGGCAGCCCACGCAGGTGCGTTCCGGGCGTGCTCGGACATGCGTCCGGCCAGACGAAGGCAAGTCTACCCCTCCGAAGCGACATGGCGCCGCCCCGCAGATCCCGGAGGACCGGCGGGGACGACTACGACAACACCGACCACTGGGCGTCCGCCACCCGTTTTCCTATTCGGGGCGACCGCTGTCCTCGGTCTGGCCCTCGGTGTCCGGTCGGATGTCGATCCGCCAGCCGGTGAGGCGCGCGGCCAGGCGGGCGTTCTGCCCCTCCTTGCCGATCGCCAGCGACAGCTGGTAGTCCGGCACGATCACCCGTGCGGAGCGCTGGGCGGCGTCCACGATCTCCACGCTGGTCACCCGTGCGGGGGACAGCGCCGCGGCGACCATCTCGCGCGGGTCCTCGGACCAGTCGACGATGTCGATCTTCTCGCCGTGCAGCTCGCCCATCACGGCGCGCACCCGGGAACCCATCGGACCGATGCAGGCGCCCTTGGCGTTCAGCCCGGCGCGGCGCGACCAGACCGCGATCTTGGTGCGGTGGCCGGCCTCACGGGCGATCGCGGCGATCTCCACGCTGCCGTCCGCGATCTCCGGGACCTCCAGCGCGAACAGCTTCTTCACCAGGCTCGGGTGGGTGCGCGACAGCGTCACCGACGGCCCGCGGACGCCGCGGCGCACGGCCACCACGTAGCACTTCAGCCGGGTGCCGTGCCGGTAGTCCTCGCCCGGGACCTGCTCCTGCGGCGGCAGGATGGCCTCCAGCTTGCCGATGTCGACCAGCACGTTCTTCGGGTCGTTGCCCTGCTGGACGACACCGGTGACGATGTCGCCCTCCTTGCCCGCGTACTCGCCGAAGGTCTGGTCGTCGGCGGCGTCGCGCAGACGCTGCATCATCACCTGGATGCCGATGCTGGACGCGATCCGGCCGAAGCCGTTCGGGGTGTCGTCGAACTCCTTCGGCTCGACGCCCTCGTCCAGCTCCGCCGGGTCCTCCATGGCCCACACGGTCACGTGGCCGCTCTTGCGGTCCAGGTGCACCCGGGCCCGGCGGCGCGAGCCCTCAGTGCGGTGGTACGCGGTGAGGAGGGCGGACTCGATGGACTCGACCAGCAGGTCGAAGGGGATGTTCTTCTCGTTGACCAGCGTACGCAGGGCACTCATGTCGATGTCCACGGCTACGCCTCCTCGTCTTTCGTCACGTTCATCATGGTCGTACGGCGGCCGGCTCACTCGGCGCCGTCGTCCCCCTCGTCGACGTCGGCGGCCTCGTCCAGGAGCTTCTCGTCGTCCTTGCGGTTGAACTCCACCTGGACCCGCGCCCGGGCCACCTCGCCGTACTCCAGGCGGCGCTCCTTCGGACGGCCACGCCCCTTCACCGGCTGCACCTCGACCAGCGCGCCGTCCTCGTCCGCCTCCAGCACCCGGGCGACGATCTCCCCGCCGTCGACCAGGTGGATCTTGGCGAGCCGGCCCTCGGCACGCTGCCAGTGCCGGGGCAGGACCAGCGGACGCTCCGCACCCGGCGAGCCGATCTCCAGCAGGTAGGGCTCCTCGCCCATCAGATCCGACGCGTCCAGGGCCTCGCCGACCACCCGGCTGAACTCGGCGATGGTGTCCATGTCCACGCCGCCCTCCGTGTCGACGTCGATCTGCACCTGCCGACGGCTGCCCGCCTTGGTGACCTTGACGTCCTCCAGGTCCAGTCCGGCCTGCGCGGCCAGCGGCTCAAGCAACGCGCGCAGCCGGTCGGTGTGGGTGGTGCTCATCCGGGTGGACTCCTCGGCCGCGTCTGCTGTTGTCAGAAGGTCGCCCCGCGCCCTCCGCGCCCCACGGGCGCACACCGGGTCACGGCAGCTCGGCCCAAAGCCTAGCCGGTGAAGCCGCCAACCACCGATTCCGGTCCTCCCACGACCAGCCGGACGCCACCCACTGCGAGCAAGCTCACACCGCCCCACCATCCCCACCCGCAATCGTGGGGGTTCTGCAAAGATTCAGCCAACGAGGGCAGGCGGGGAGGCCGTCCTCCCGTACACGCCCCGGAGTGCCCCCGATGCAGCCGCACAGCCGACGGACCTTCCTGGCCCTCGGACTGATCACCCTCGCCACCGCCTGCACCAGCTCCCCGGAGTTCGACGCCCGCAGCGACGTGATGCCCGGCAACAAGGGCCCCGGCCCCGACCCGGACGACCCCGCCCGCCTGCGCGCCATCGCCGCCACCGACACCCTGCTGGCCGCGTACGACACCGCCCTCGCCACCCCCGGCGCCCAGACCGCCCTGCTCCAACCCCTCCGCGCCGACACCGTCCAACACCGCGCCGCCCTCGCCTACGGCATACCCGCCGCCTCCGTCCCCCCGGCCCCCACCCCCACCACCCCGGCGGCAACCCCCACCCACACCGCCGCCACCCTGGCCGCCCTGGAACGCCAGACCGCCCAGGCCCACCTCACCGACCTCGGTGCCGTCCAGCCGCCCCTCGCCCGGCTGCTCGCCTCCGTCGCCACCTCCAACACCCTGCACGCGGCCGCCCTCGGCGCCCCCCTCGACGACCAGCCCACCCCGACGACTCCACCGCCCCCCTCCGCCGCCCCCACCCCCGCCCTTACCCCCGGCACCTCCCTCCCCGCCCTCCAGGACGCCCTCAGCGCCGAACACGCCGCCGTCTACGGCTACGGCGTCGTCGGCGCCCACCTCCCCGAAGACCAACAGCGCGCCGACGCCCGCACCTTCTACGCCGCCCACCAATCCCAACGCGACGCCTGGCAGCGTCTCCTCACCGCCCTCGGCACCACCCCCACCCCCGCCGCCGGCGGCTACCGGCTGCCCTTCGCCGTCACCGACGCCCCCACCGCCACCAAACTCGCCGCCCACCTGGAAACCCGCCTCACCACCGTCTACGCCGACCTCGTCGCCGCCCTCCCCGCCCCCCAACGCCCCACCGCCGCCACCGCCCTGCGCGACTGCGCCCTCCGCGCCCACCACTGGGGCGTCCCCGACACCCCCTTCCCGGGCATCCCGGAAGCCGTCCCCACCCCGACGGTCACGCGCCAGAGCTGACACAGGAGAACGGGCGCGCTGGGCGAAGCCCGCGCGCCCCCAACAGAAACCGCCCCGCCCCCGGAACCGCCCCGCGCCCACCCTCCCGAGGGCCCACCCCCACACAAACACCCCGCGCCACTGACCTGCGATTTCACCCCCATCCCCGACAATGGACAGGCCACCCCCAAGGGAGCATCAACCGGAAGGCCGGGCATGTCGGGAAACGCACCACACATCACCATCCCCACCTGGCTGGCCAACAGCGTCACCGCCGCCCAAGGCGAGGAAGGCCGCCGCTGGCTGGCCGCCCTCCCCGACACGGCGGCCGCCCATCTGGCCCGCTGGAACCTCACCCTCGAACGCACCCTGGACCCCGGCGGCAGCCTCAGCCTGATCAGCTACGTCCACCGCGACGACCTCTCCCCCGCCGTCCTCAAGACCGGCCTGGTCACCCCCGAGACCGCCCACGAGCACACCGCCCTCACCCACTGGGCCGGCCGAGGCGCCGTCCTCCTCCTCGACGCCGACCCCGCCGAGGGCGTTCTCCTCCTGGAGCGCCTCCACGGCGAGATCCCGCTGCGCTCCCTCGCCGAGCCCAAGGCCATGCTGGAGGCCACCAGCCTGCTCCACCGCCTCTGGGTGGAGCTCCCCGGCGGGCCGGCCCCCTACCCCACCCCCGCCGACCGGGTCACCGACACCGCCACCCGCCTCACCCGGCACCGCGACGACCCCGCAGCCACCGCCGCGCAGTCCCTGATCACCGAGGCCCTGGCCACCGCCGAGTCCCTGGCCGCCTCCGCCACCGAGACCTTCCTCCTGCACGGCGACTTCCACCACGGCAACGTCCTCGCCGCCGACCGCGCCCCCTGGCTGGCCATCGACCCCCGCCCGCTGGCCGGCGAGCGCGCCTACGACCTGGCCCGCCTCGCCCTGGACCGCGCCGACACCCTGCTCGGCTCCCCCGGTGCCCCCGCCGCCGTCCGCCGCCGGCTCCACCAACTCGCCGACGCCCTCGACGTCGACCAGGACCGCCTCCGCGGCTGGACCCTCTTCCGCTCCGTCGACCTGGCCCTCCGCGCCCTCACCGCAGGCCGGCGCGCTGACGCCGAGCTCTACCTGGAGTTCGCCGGGCACCTCTGAAAAGCGCCCCCGTAAGAGAACCCCGTAAGAGCCCCCGGGCTAAACCCGCCCACCCCCGAGCCCCCGCAGAGGCAACCGCGCCCCCATCACCGCGTACAACCGGTCCGTCGCCGGAAACCGCACCGCCCGGGCCAAGTCCTGGTACCCCAACGCCCGGTACAGCCGCCGGGCCGGCGTCTCCGCGTCGATCGCCGACAGGATGCTCCGGTCCAGCCCCGACGCCTCGCACAGCATCCGGATCAGCCGAGTCCCGACCCCCTGCCCCTGGAACTCCGGCAGCACGTGCAGCTCGGTGACCGCGAAGACCCCGTCCAGCCAGTCCCCGTACCCCCGGGCGGTCAGATAGGGCTCGATGACCGTGCTCCACCAGTGCTCCCGCTGGTTCGGCATCCCGTACCCGAACCCGACCAGCCGTCCCCCGCTCATCGCCCCGAACGCGATCACCCCCGGCTGCTGGGCGTGCCGTCCCACGATGTGCAGCCGTACCGCGACCTCCTCGGGCGTGAGGCCGAACGCCACCGCCTGGACATCCAGCGCCTGCGGCGCCCAGGCCGCAAGGTCGATGGCCTCGATCGTCACCCCGGTCAGCTGATCCATGCTCCGGACGTTACTACCAGCGGCCCCGTGGCGCGGCCGAAGATCGGAACCCATCCCCGGCGAACCGAGCCACAACAGCGCCCCCACCGGAAGCGCTCGGAGAAGCACCCGGAGAGCACTCGGAGAAGCATTCAGAACAGCACGCTCATGAACGCCCCGACCTCCTGGAACCCCACCCGCCGATAGGCAGCCCGCGCCCGCAGGTTGAAGTCGTTGACGTACAGCGAGACCACCGGCGCCACCTCCCGCAGCGCGACGTCCAGCACCGTCGCCATCCCGGTCTCGGACAGCCCCTGCCCCCGGTACTCCGGCGCCACCCAGACGCCCTGGATCTGGCAGGCCCCCTCCGTCACGGCCCCGATCTCCGCCTTGAACACCACCTGCCCGTCGTCCGTGAACCGTGCGAACGACCGCCCGGTGGAGACGAGTTCGGCCACCCGGGCCTGGTAGAGGAGCCCGCCGTCCCCCGCCAGCGGCGACACCCCCACCTCCTCGGTGAACATCGCCACGCACGCGGGCATCAGCGTCTCGACCTCGTCGCGCCGCACCCTCCGCACCAGCGGGTCGGGCGCGATCTCCGCCGACGGCGAGGAGGTCGCCAACAGCGGCTGGTGGCCCCGGACTTCACGAGCCGGCCCCCAACTGCGCTCCAGCAGCGCCCAGAAGGCGGCGGTCGCCTCGGCCGGCCCCACGATCGAGGAGCAGCGCCGCCCCTGCCGCCGGGCCCGCTCGGCGAAGGCGGCGACGGCCTCCGGTCCGGCGTTGACCAGGACGAGGTTCGCCCCCGCGTAGCACATGGCGTCCAGCACGCCGTCCCCGTCGTACCAGCCCCACATCTCCCCGCCCAGCCGCCACGGGTCCAGCCCGACGGCCTCGACCCGGGTGGCGACGAAGGCGTTGCCGACCGGGTCGCGGTGGAGGATCTCCAGGGCGTCCGCGAGATCCGGCGGCTCCAGCACACGGGTGGTGGCCAGGGCCCGGACAGCCTGGAAGGAGCTGGGGAGAATCACACCTCGATCGAGCATCGAGACCGCACCTCACTGAGACGACTCTGGCCGCACCCTACTCCGTGGCCCCACCCGGCTACGGCTGCGGGGCCGTCCGCGAACGGACGGCCCCGCTTCCGGAAAACTGCGCTGCAGCTGCGCCCGGGCCGGACGTGTCCGGCCCGGACGGTCACTCCGCGGCGACGACGGTCGGCGAACCGGCCTCGACGCCCTCCTCCTGCATCTGCTCGGCGAGCTTGAGCGCCTCCTCGATCAGGGTCTCGACGATCTTCGACTCGGGAACGGTCTTGATCACCTGCCCCTTGACGAAGATCTGGCCCTTGCCGTTGCCGGAGGCGACCCCGAGGTCGGCCTCGCGCGCCTCGCCCGGGCCGTTCACGACGCAGCCCATGACGGCGACCCGCAGCGGCACCTCCATGCCCTCCAGCCCGGCGGTGACCTCCTCCGCGAGCTTGTAGACGTCGACCTGGGCGCGACCGCAGGACGGGCAGGAGACGATCTCCAGCCCGCGCTGGCGCAGCCCGAGGGACTCCAGGATCTGGGTGCCGACCTTGATCTCCTCGGCCGGCGGGGCCGACAGCGAGACCCGGATGGTGTCGCCGATGCCCTCGGCGAGCAGCGCGCCGAAGGCGACCGCGGACTTGACGGTGCCCTGGAAGGCCGGCCCGGCCTCGGTCACGCCGAGGTGCAGCGGGTAGTCGCAGGCGGCGGCGAGCTGCCGGTAGGCCTGGATCATCACGACCGGGTCGTTGTGCTTGACCGAGATCTTGATGTCGCGGAAGTCGTGCTCCTCGAACAGCGAGCACTCCCACAGCGCGGACTCGACCAGCGCCTCCGGGGTGGCCTTGCCGTACTTCTCCAGCAGTCGCTTGTCGAGCGAGCCGGCGTTGACGCCGATCCGGATCGGTACCCCGGCGTCCTTGGCGGCCTTGGCGATCTCGCCGACCTTGTCGTCGAAGGCCTTGATGTTGCCCGGGTTGACGCGCACGGCCGCGCAGCCGGCGTCGATCGCCGCGAAGACGTACTTCGGCTGGAAGTGGATGTCGGCGATGACCGGGATCTGCGACTTCTTGGCGATGATCGGCAGCGCGTCGGCGTCGTCCTGGGAGGGGACGGCGACCCGGACGATCTGGCAGCCGGACGCCGTGAGCTGGGCGATCTGCTGCAGCGTCGCGTTGATGTCCGAGGTGACGGTGGTGGTCATCGACTGCACCGAGACGGGGGCGTCACCGCCGACCGGCACGTTGCCGACCATGATCTGCCGGGAGTAGCGGCGCTTGGCCAGCGGCTTGAGCGGCAGGGACGGAATACCGAGCGAGATCGCGGTCATGTGCGCAGGGTTCCCCGGGGTTGAGGTGTGGTCGACCGCCCGGCCGTTGGGACGGCCGAGGCCGGGCGCGCTGACGATCGCGCACCCGGCCTCCACGGTACGGCACGGTCCGGGCGCCCAGCACACCCGCCGTACCCGATGGCCCTAGCCGATCTTCACCGGGTTCACCAGGTCGGCGACCATCACCAGCACGGTGAAGCCGATGAAGATGCTGGCCACGACGTACGCGACCGGCATCAGCTTGGCGACGTCGAAGGGGCCCGGGTCGGGCCGGCGGAACATCTGTGCGAACCGGCGGCGGACGGCCTCCCAGGCGGCGCCGGCGATGTGGCCGCCGTCCAGCGGGAGCAGCGGCAGCATGTTGAACAGGAAGAGCGACAGGTTGATGCCGGCCAGCAGGTTCACGAAGATCGCGATCCGCTGGGTGGCCGACTCGTCGAGGGAGAAGACCTCGCCGCTGACCCGGGCCGCGCCGACCATGCCGATCGGCGAGTCCGGGTCGCGCGGGGCGTCGCCCACGACGGCGTTCCACAGGCCGGGGATCTTGCCGGGCAGGGCGGCCAGCGACTTCACGCCGTTCTCCGCCATGTCGACCATCCGGTCGACGGACTGTCCGAAGGTCTGCTGGACGGTTTCCCTCTTGGGGGTGAATCCGAGGAACCCCGCCTGGACGGTCTGGCCCTTCACCGGCACGCCGTTGCCGTCGTACTTCTGCACGTCGTTGACGGCGATGGTGGGCGTGAAGGTGACCCGCTGACCGCCGCGCTCCACGACGATCTCCACCTTCTTGCCGGCCGACTTCCGGATGTCCGCCTGGAGCTGGTCGTAGTCGCGGATCCGGTCGCCGTCGAAGGAGAGCACCTTGTCCCCCTGCCGCAGGCCCACCTCGTTGGCCGGGGTCTTGGGCGCGTCGGCGGGGCACACGTCGGTGGGCTGGCCGGCCTTGACGACGCACGCGGCGACCGAGCCGATGGTCGGCACCGGCATCGAGACGCCGAAGCCCATCATGACGGTCAGGAACAGCCCGAACGCCAGGATCAGGTTCATGAACGGCCCGGCGAACATGACGATGATCCGCTTCCAGGGCTTGCGGGTGTAGAACAGCCGGTTCTCGTCACCCTCCTGGAGCTCCTCGTAGGAGGCCTCACGGGCGTCCTCGATCATGGTCCGCCAGGGCGAACTGCTGCGCTTGGTGATCCGGCCGTCCTCGCCCGGCGGGAACATCCCGATCATCCGGATGTACCCGCCGAACGGGATCGCCTTGATGCCGTACTCGGTCTCGCCCTTCCGGCGGGACCAGATGGTCGGGCCGAAGCCGACCATGTACTGCGGCACCCGGATGCCGAACAGCTTGGCCGTGGAGAGGTGGCCGAGCTCGTGCCAGGCGATCGAGATGAGCAGCCCGACCACGAAGACCAGGATGCCGACCACCGTCAAAACCGTTGCCACCGCTGGCCCTCCGTCATGCCGCTCCGCTCATCGTCTCGTCGTACCGCGTTTCGTGCCGCGACGGGAATGCCGCCGGTGCCACGGGCCGGTCCGTCAGCCCGCCGCCAGCTCGCGGGCCCGGGCTCGCGCCCAGTCTTCCGCGTTCAGGACGTCCTCCACCGTCAGGGAAGTTCCCGCCGCCGGCGCACCGTGCTCCGCCACGACCTTGGCAACAGTGTCCACGATCCCGGTGAAGGCGAGGCGGCCCTTCAGGAAGGCCTCCACACACTCCTCATTGGCCGCGTTGAACACCGCCGGCGCCGTACCGCCCAGCGCGCCCACCTCACGGGCCAGCTCGACCGCCGGGAAGGCCTCGTTGTCCAGCGGGAAGAACTCCCAGGTCGCGGCCTTGGTCCAGTCACAGGCCGGGGCGGAGTCCGGCACCCGGTCCGGCCAGCCGATCCCCAGCGCGATCGGCATCCGCATGTCCGGCGGGCTGGCCTGCGCCAGGGTCGAACCGTCGGTGAACTCCACCATCGAGTGCACCACCGACTGCGGATGGACCACGACCTCGATCCGGTCGAACGGCACGTCGTACAGCAGGTGCGCCTCGATCACCTCCAGGCCCTTGTTGACCAGGGTGGCCGAGTTGATCGTCACGACCGGGCCCATCGCCCAGGTCGGGTGCGCCAGCGCGTCCTGCGGGGTCACCCCGGCCAGCTGCTCGCGGGTCCGGGTGCGGAACGGGCCTCCGCTCGCGGTCACCACCAGCTTGCGGACCTCGGCCCGGGTGCCGCCGGCCAGCGCCTGGAACAGCGCCGCGTGCTCGGAGTCCACCGGCACGATCTGGCCCGGCTTCGCCACCGCCTTCACCAGCGGGCCGCCGACGATCAGCGACTCCTTGTTCGCCAGCACCAGCACCCGGCCCGCCGTCAGCGCGGCCAGCGTCGGCCGCAGGCCGATCGAACCGGTGATGCCGTTCAGGACCGAGTGGCACTCCATCCCGGCCAGCTCGGTCGCCGCGTCCGGCCCCACCAGCACGGCCGGCAGCGCACGGCCCGCCGCCTTCGCGGCCAGCGCCTCGCGCAGCGCCGACTCGGCCGCCGGATCGGCCACCGCCACGGTGTGCACGCCCAGCCGCAGCGCCTGCTCGGCGAGCAGCTCCACCCGGCCGCCGGCCGCCGACAGGGCGACCACCCGGAAGCGGTCCGGGTTGCGGAGCACCACGTCGATGGCCTGGGTGCCGATCGAACCGGTGGAACCGAGGATCACCAGCTCCCGGGGGCCGGAGGGGTCCGCCACGGTGGGCGTGAAACGCAGCTGCGGGTGGGCGAGCGAAGTCATGCGCCCATTGTGTCCTGTTCGCGGGACTCCCCAAGACGACCGCCGACCCTTCGGACTACCGTCGAAGCCATGCGTACCGTCATCGCCGGGGGCCACGGACAGATCGCGCTGAAGCTGGAACGGCTGCTCGCCGACCGCGGCGACCGCCCGGCCGGGATCATCCGCCGCCCCGAACAGGCCCAGGACCTCGTCGACGTCGGCGCCGAGCCGCTGCTGCTCGACCTGGAGTCCGCCACCGCCCCGCAACTCGCCGCCCTGCTCGCCGACACCGACGCGGTGGTCTTCGCCGCCGGCGCCGGGCCGGGCAGCGGCGCCGCCCGCAAGAACACCGTCGACCGCGACGCGGCCGTCCTGCTCGCCGACGCCGCCGAGCTCGCGGGCGTACGGCGGTACCTGATGGTCTCCTCGATGGGCGCCGACGCGGCCGCCCACCACCCCGCCGACGCGGTCTTCGAGACCTACCTGCGGGCCAAGGGCGCCGCCGACGACGCCGTCCGCTCCCGCACCACCCTCGACTGGACGGTGCTGCGCCCCGGGCAGCTCACCGACGGCCCCGGCGCCGGGCTGGTCCGGCTCGCCCCCTCGGTGGCCCGCGGCGCGGTCGACCGGGCCGACGTGGCCGCCGTGCTGGCCGCGCTGCTGCGCGAGCCCGGCACCGCCGGGCAGACCCTGGAGCTGGTCGCCGGGAACGCCACGATCGCCGAGGCGGTCGCCGCCGCGGCCGGACACGACGGCTGAACACCACGGCTGAACGCGACGCAGGGCCCGGTCCGAGACGAACCGGGCCCTGCGTCGGTCGGCCCTGTCAGAGGTCGAGGCGGGTCAGAAGCCTAGACCGGTCAGAGGTCGAGGCCGGTCAGGACCATGACCTTCTCGACGGTGTAGTCGTCCATCGCGTACTTGACGCCCTCACGGCCGACGCCGGAGTCCTTGACGCCGCCGTACGGCATCTGGTCGGCACGGTAGGACGGCGCGTCACCGATGACCACGCCGCCGACCTCCAGCTCCCGGTGGGCGCGGAAGGCGGTCTGCAGGTCGTGCGTGAACACGCCCGCCTGCAGGCCGAACGGCGAGTCGTTGACGGCCGCGAAGGCCTCGGCCACACCGTCCACCTTGTGCAGCGACAGCACCGGGCCGAACACCTCGGCCTTGGCCAGGATCGCGTCGGCGGGCAGCTCGGCCAGCACGGTCGGGGCGTAGGTCGCGCCCTCGCGGGTGCCGCCGGTGAGCACCTTGGCGCCCTTGGCGACAGCGTCCTCCACCCAGGACTCGACCCGCTTGGCGGCGTTCTCGTCGACCAGCGGGCCGACGTCCGTCGCGTCGTCGTTCGGGTCACCGGTGACCTGGGCCCTGACCTTGGCCACGACCTTCTCCACCAGCGCGTCGTACACCGACGCGTCGGCGATCACCCGCTGCACCGAGATGCAGGACTGGCCGCCCTGGTAGTTGGCGAACATCGCGATCCGGGTGGCCGCCCAGTCCAGGTCGGCCTCCGAGGACCAGTCGGCGAGCACCACGGCCGCGGCGTTGCCGCCCAGCTCCAGAGTGGTGTGCTTGCGCGGCACCGAGTCCATGATCTGGTAGCCGACCCTGTCCGAACCGGTGAAGGAGATCACCGGCAGGCGCTGGTCCTGCACCAGGGCCGGCATCCGGTCGTTCGGCACGGTCAGGATCGACCAGGAGCCGACCGGCAGGTCGGTCTCGGCCAGGATCTCGCCCAGCACCATCGCCGACAGCGGGGTCGCCGGGGCCGGCTTGAGGATGATCGGGGCACCGACCGCGAGCGCCGGGGCGACCTTGTGGGCGACCAGGTTCAGCGGGAAGTTGAACGGGGCGATCCCCAGCACCACACCGCGGGGGAAGCGGCGCACCAGCGCGAAACGGCCCACGCCGCCCGGGTCGGTGTCCAGCCGCATCGTCTCGCCGTTGGTGCGGCGCGCCTCCTCGGCGGCCCAGCGGAAGACCGACACCGCGCGGCCGACCTCGCCGCGGGCCCACTTGATCGGCTTGCCGTTCTCGGCGGTGATCAGCTGGGCGAGCTCCTCGGTGCGCTCGGTCAGCCGCTTGGCCACGTGGTCCAGGGCGGCGGCCCGCTGGTGCGCCGGGGTCGCGGCGAACACCGGCAGCGCGGCGACGGCGGCGTCCAGCGCCTCCTCGACCTGCGCCTCGGTCGGGATGCTGACCTTGCCGACCAGACGGCCGTCCCAGCTGTTGTGCACCTCGAAGTCGGCGTCACCGCTCGCCCGGCGGCCGGCGAGCCAGAAATCGTACGTGGTGGTCACCGTGGTACCGGCCCTCTCCTCGTCGTCGTACGGCCCACGGGCGTGGGACCCGAACCCGAGGGTAGGTGCGAGGGCACACCGATCGGATTGGCCGACTAGGAGCATTCGACTCCGGGGCTACTCCACCGCGTCCAGGCTGGTGTTCTATTCCTCCCCGGAGCGGAGCGCCAGCCACAGCTCCATCCGCACATCGGTGTCGTCCAGCGAACGGCCCAGCAGCTCCTCGACCCGGCGCATCCGGTAGCGCAGCGTGTGCCGGTGCACCCCGAGGTCGGCGGCCGCCGCGTCCCACTGGCCGTGCCGGGACAGCCACGCCCGCAGCGAGGCCACCAGGTCACCGCGGGCCGTCCGGTCGTGCTCGCGCAGCGGCCGCAGCAACCCCTCCGCGAACGCCGTCACCGCGTCCTCCCCGAGCAGCGGCAGCAGCGAGCCCGCGCCGACCTCCTCGTGGTCCACCGACCGCCGGCCACCGCGCAGCGCCACCGCCAACGCCCGCTCCGCCTGCGCGTGCGCCGTACCGGCCTCCTCCAGGGACGCCGGCGCCGAGACGCCCAGCGACAGGACCTCGTGCTCCTCCACCGCGCCCAGGCACGCCCGGTGCACCGCGCCGTTGTCCAGCGCCAGCACCATCAACCGCGGCCCGTGCACACCGTCCTCCCGCGCCACCAGCAGCTTCTCGCCCACCCGGGACCCCGCCTGCTCGGCCCGGTCACCCAGCTCGGCGAGCGCCTCCGCGGCGTCAGCGTTCGGCCCGGCCCCGGCCACCAGGACCCGTATCGTCCCCTCCGGCAGGCCCCCGAACAGCCCCACCGCCACCTGACGGGCCGTCGCCACCTCGCCCGCCAGCACCATCCGCAGCAGCGCCGCACCCATCCGCTCCTCCGCCTGCCGCAGCTCGCGCGAGCGCTCCAGGGTGAGGGTCAGCAGCGCCACCGCCGCGTTCAGCACGTACCGCTCGGTCGGCGTGATCCGGTCCTCGGTCCCGACCGCCAGGAAACCCCGGGCCCGCCGGTCCGCTCCCAGCGACTGGACCACCACGTAGTCCTCGTCCGCCGTGTCTATCCCCGGCGCACGCCCCTGCAGCGCGGCACTCGACGGCGCCGGCCGCCGACGCAGCCGGTCCACCTCCGCCGCCAGCCGCCCCGCCCGGCGGGCCGCCCAGTCCGGCGCCACCACCGACAGCGCGCCCGATCCGTCGTACAGCGCCGCCCAGCCCCCCAGCCGCGCCGCCAACCGGCGCACCACGGCCGTCGTACCGTCCTTGCCGAGCGCCGCCCGGGTCAGCTCCTCCTGCGCCTCGAAACTCGTCGTCACGGCCTCGTACTGCTCCGCGGCCAGCGCCGCCGACACCACCTTGCTGATCGCGATGAACGGCGTCGGCTCCGGCACCCTCAGCAGCGGCAGCCCCCGCTGCGCCGCCGCGTCCACCAGCGGCTGCGGCACCTCGGTGTGCGACAGCCCCACCCCCAGCCCCAGCCCGACCACCCCGGCGTCGGCCAGCCGGTGCACGTACGCCTGCAGCTGCGCCGCCGTCCGACCCAGCTTGATACCGGTGGTGAGCAGCAGCTCGCCACCCTCCAGGAACGGCGTCGGGTCGTCCAGCTCACTGGTGTGCACCCAGCGGACCGGCCGCTCCAGGTGGTCCGCGCCGGCGAGCACCGTCAGATGGAGCGAACTGTTGCGGACGACGGAGGCGAGTGTGGGGGGCATGGCACCTTCGGGGGATCGACCTGACCGCGCCGTTGCGGCCGGGCGAGGAGAGGGACGTGGGACTGGTGAGGGTCTCTCCCCTTCATTATGGACGCCCCGGACAACCAGCACTGCCGAATCCACCTCGAAGGCGGCTTCCCTCCCACCCCCTCCGCGGCCCCCGACTCACCCCCGCAGGTCCACCAACAACGGCGGCACCTGCTCCCCCGACACCGCCGTCAGCGACACCACCGCATGCCCCGCCGGCAACGCGTGCGCCAGATCCGACGGCGACCACCGCAACCGCTCCACATCCCGCGTCGTCACGGACTCAGTCTGCGCCGTCGTACCCGACAGGGCCTTCCGTCCGAAACGGCCGGCGCGCCTTATCACTCCGCCGGAGGTGTCGGGGGTGTGGGTCACCGCGGTCTCCTGCACCAGGTGCGTCCCCCAGGCCTCCGAGAACAGCCGACCGTCCCACGGCGCGATGCCCGGGAAGGCCATCCGGCAGCCGACCGCACCGAACAGCGGCGCCCTCAGCGCCTCCGGCAGCTCCACCAGCGTCCGCAGCAGCAGCACCGTGCCCGCGTTCGCGCCGCGCATCCGCTGCAGGCCGCGGACGGAACCGGCGTCCAGCGCGGCGGAGGCGTCGTCCACCACCAGCCCGGCGAACAGCGAGCGGTCCTCGCGGGAGCCGGCCGCCTGCACGAACTGACCCACCACCAGCCGGGACAGCATCCGGGCGACCTCCGGGTGGCTGCGCTCCGGCAGCTTCACCCGGACCCGCAGCGGGTGGTCCAGCACCCGCATCGCGAACGGGGGGCGGCCGGCGCCGTCGGTCGCGAAGGCGCCCTCGAAGGCGGGCCGGTCCAGCAGTGCCAGCCGGTCCGCGAGCAGCGCCCCGGGGTCGTCCGCCCGGCCGCGCTGGCGCTCCCGGTGCTCCAGGTCCCGCTCGTACACGGCCAGCCGATCGGCCGCACCGAGCCCCTTCGCCAGCGCCGCCAGCGCGTCCGGGTCACCGCTCAGCAGCGCCCGCAGCTCGCGCACCCCCGGGTAGCGGCGGAACGCGGCGTGGAACGGGCCGACCACCTGCTGCAGCGCCGTCCGGGCGTTCTCGGCGCGGGCCGTCAGCTCGTCCGGCAGCAGGGCGTCGGCCAGTCGGGCGGCCGCCTCGTCCGGGTCCTGCGCCGCACCGTAGAGGTCCAGCCCGTACACCGAGGCCGGGTCTCCGGGGGCGATCACCACGTCGTACCAGGCGTCCGGGCCGAGGTCGGCGTCCGCCGCCCCGACCACCACCGCGCACGCGGTGCCGGCCAGCGCCTGCAGGCACAGCGCCTCGGCCACCGGCCGGGCCAGCCGCGCGGTCTTCCCAGTGCCAGCCGGACCGACCGCCAGCAGCGAGGTGCCCAGCACCGCCGGATCCAACGCGAAGCCGGCCGCCCGGTGGCTCAGCGGGTTCTTCGGCACGTCCTGGGCAACGCCGAGGCAGACCTGACCGAGCAGCAGATCATGCCGCCGGGCCCGGCCGGGCAGCTCACGCGACTCTGAGGGGTGGGCGAACGCCGCCGCACCGCGGGCGGCCACCTGCTCGGTGAAGGCGGGCACGAACACCGGATCCGCCTGGGCGGACTCCCAGGCCCGCTGGATCCGCACGTAGTCGACGTCGCCGACCGCCTCGGCGTCCAGCCGCGCCGCCGCCTCGGTCGCCCCGCCCTGGCGCAGCCCGTCCCAGGGGTCCCGCCGACGGGTGGCCTCCGCCGCCGCACCGTCCTCCTCGCCGGGCGCCTCCTGGGTCACCGTGCGGGACAGCAGCGGGGCGACGTAGCGGCGCCACACCTCGGGCCAGCGGCCCATCCGGCCGAAGACCTTGATGACGGCCACGGCCACGATGACATTCACCGACAACCCGACGACGGTCACCTGCGTCTCGGTGGGGTGCTCGACCCAGACGGTCATCACGATCAGGCGGAGCACCAGCTGGGTGCCGTAGACAAAGGCCAACCACCCCACCACCGCGTTGAGCCCCGCCCGCAGCAGCAGCGGCCAGGTCGGAACCTTGGCCGCCTCGGCGCGCTCCGGGTCGATGCGGCGGTAGCCGAGCCGGTAGACGCCGGGTTCGGCGTCGGGGCGCGGGGCGGTGGCCCAGTCGGCGAGGTCGAAGGCGGGCGCGGCGGGCCGTTGGTGGGGAAGGGGGGTGGGGGGTCTGGTGGTGGTGTGCTCGCCGTGGTGGTGTGCCCCGTCCTGTGCCATGTACGGCCCCGCTCCCTCGCCCGCCCGCCCGGCCCGACCGCCGTCGGTGCCGCCATACCCATGCCGCCGTACCGGCGACACGCCCGCGCTCAGGGTAGTGGAGCGAGCTCTGCGGGTAGTCGCGCCACCCGCGCTGGCCGCACCGGACAAGTCGGACGGCGCAGTGCTACCGAGTGGCGCATGCCTGGTCGGGGAGGGCGGCCGTAGCCTGCGAAGCACCGAGCCGAGAAAGTCTGGAGATGCCCATGAGCGCCGTAACGCCGCTCCCGCAGGAGCGCCGCCTGGTCACCGCGATCCCCGGTCCGAAGTCGCAGGAGCTGCAGGCCCGCAAGCTGGGTGCGGTGGCGGCTGGCGTCGGCACCACCCTGCCGGTGTACGTCACCCGTGCCAACGGCGGTGTGCTGGAGGACGTGGACGGCAACTCGCTGATCGACTTCGGCTCCGGCATCGCCGTGACCAACGTCGGCAACAGCGCCGAGGCCGTGGTGGCCAAGGCGAGCGAGCAGCTGGCCGCCTTCACCCACACCTGCTTCATGGTGACCCCGTACGAGGGTTACGTGGCCGTCGCCGAGCAGCTGAACGAGCTGACCCCGGGCGACCACGAGAAGCGCACGGCGCTGTTCAACTCGGGCGCCGAGGCGGTCGAGAACGCGGTGAAGATCGCCCGCGCCTACACCAAGCGCACCGCGGTCGTGGTGTTCGACCACGGCTACCACGGCCGCACCAACCTGACCATGGGCCTGACGGCGAAGAACATGCCGTACAAGCAGGGCTTCGGTCCGTTCGCCCCGGAGATCTACCGGGTGCCGGTGGCCTACCCGTACCGCTGGCTGACCGGTGGGGAGAACTGCGCCGCCGAGGCCGCCGCGCAGGCGATCGACATCATCAACAAGCAGATCGGCGCCGAGAACGTCGCGGCGATCATCATCGAGCCGATCCAGGGCGAGGGCGGCTTCATCGAGCCGGCCAAGGGCTTCCTGCCGGCCGTCGTGGAGTACGCGAAGGCGAACGGCATCGTGTTCGTCGCCGACGAGATCCAGACCGGCTTCTGCCGCACCGGCCAGTGGTTCGCCTGCGAGGACGAGGGCATCGTCCCGGACCTGATCACCACCGCCAAGGGCATCGCCGGCGGTCTGCCGCTGGCCGCGGTGACCGGCCGCGCCGAGATCATGGACGCCGCGCACGCGGGCGGCCTGGGCGGCACCTACGGCGGCAACCCGGTGGCCTGCGCGGCCGCGCTGGGCGCCATCGAGACCATGAAGGAGCAGGACCTCGTCGGCAAGGCGCAGCGGATCGGCGAGGTCATGCTGGGCCGCCTGCGCTCGATGCAGGAGAAGTTCGACATCATCGGCGAGGTCCGCGGCCGCGGCGCGATGATCGCCGTCGAGCTGGTGAAGCCGGGCGGCAAGGAGCCGAACGCGGAGGCCACCGCAGCCATCGCCAAGGCCTGCCACGCCGAGGGCCTGGTCGTGCTGACCGCCGGCACCTACGGCAACGTGCTGCGCTTCCTGCCGCCGCTGGTCATGCCGGAGCACCTGCTCAACGAGGGTCTGGACATCATCGAGGGCGCCTTCGCGCTCCAGGGTGTCACCGCCGCCTGATCCAGGCGCCACCTGCCCGCCGGAGGGTTGTCCGGACAGCGCTGAACGGCCCGTGGGGACCTCTGGTCCGCACGGGCCGTTCGGTTTGTACCGGGTGGGGTTCGGCGGCCGGGCGTGGTCGACGGGGCGGCCGGGAGGTTGCCCGGGGCGGGGTGAAGATGATGTGCGGAATCGCTGAAGGCGCTCGGCGAGGAAGGGCGGGTGACGTAGTGTGATCGCAGATGGACAGCGAGCCTCAGCCATTGGCGGAGCCGTCGGCGGAGCCACCCCCAGGGGCGGGTCCGCGTGGGCGCCGCGAGGACAACCAGGCCGCCCCGCGAGGGTCGGCGCATACCGAAGGCCGATCGACCGACCGTCCGACCCACACCCCCCGGGGCGCACGGAACGGCGATCATCAGAGCCGCCCCGGAGCTCTCCCCCCTGCTCCGGGGCGGCTGTCCGCCGTCCTGGGCCGGGCGGCCCGGGCGGTGGCGGTGCCGGTGGTGGCGGCGATCGTGCTGCTGCTGGTGTCCTGGCAGGTGGCGGTGGACGGGCCGCTGCTGGGGCTGGACCGCTCGGTCCGCCGGGCGGTGCGGGCGGCCCACCCGAACTCGCTGCTCGACCCCCTCGGCCACCTGCTGTCGGACCTGGGCAGCGCCGTCCCCGCCGTCCCGGTGCTGCTGGCGGCCGGGGCGCTGGCCGCCTGGTGGTGGTGTCGGGCGGGGGCGGCGCGCTGGTGGCTGCCGTTGCCGGTGGCGGTGCTGGCCTCGGGGCTGATCCCGCTGCTGGTGGTCCCGGCGAAGGCGGCGTTCGCCCGGCCGGGCCCGCTCGGGGATCCGCTGACGCCGGAGCAGTGGGGCTGGTACCCGTCCGGGCACACCGCGACCGCGACGCTCTCGTACGGGGTGGCGGCCTTGCTGCTGGCCCGGGTGGCTGACCCGTGGGTGGCCCGGGGGCTGACGTCGGGGGCGGTGCTGCTGGCGCTCGGGGTGGGCGCGGGGCTGGTGTGGAGCGACTTCCACTGGGTGCTGGACGTGGTGGCCAGCTGGTGCCTGGCCGTCCTGGTGCTGTGGGCGCTCGACCGGTGGCTGCCCCGGCCGGGCGCTCGAAGGCCTCAGGCCTCGGACTCCTCGTTGCGGTGAACGAGGCCGGCCTCGCCGTTGTCGCGGTGCCATTCGACGACGAGTTCGTCACGGGCGCCGAAGCGGACGAGGTGGCGGCCGACCACGTCCTCCAGGCCGGGCAGGTTCTCGCGCTCGCCCTCGACGGTCAGCAGCAGCGCGTCGGCCTGCGCCTCCAGGGTGGCGGTGCCAGCGGCGAAGGCCAGAGTGCCGCGGCCGGTCTCCGGGGAGAAGGACGTCTCGATCCTGCGGCTCATGTGGGCGGCGAGCTGCTTGGCGTAGCGGGCGGGGCGGTCGGTGGCGACGCGCGCCTCGGAACGGGGCATGGGCCCTCCAGGGTCTGGGAGGGAACTTAGGTCCCCCTCACTCGGGGCTACACTAGCCCCGATGCTGAGCTAAGCTCAATATATTTCCCCGATCGCCCTCCGCCGCCCGCCGCAGGCCCCCGACCGGCCGATACGCTTGGCCGGACGCCAGCCGAGGAGACCGCCGATGACCACCACGCCGACCGACGACCCGGCGGCCCCCTCCCCCGGCCCGGGACCGGACGCCCCGGGCAGCGCGGCCGAGCTGGCGGACGCGATGACCAGGGCTATCAAGCGGATCCGCCGCCAGACCGGCTGGCGGCTGGAGCCCTACGGGATCACCCCGGGCCAGGCCCGGGCACTGCGCACGCTCGCCCACGTGCCCGGCTGCGAGACCCCGGATCACGCGATGCGGCTGAGCGACCTCGCCGAGAAGCTGCACATCGCCCCGCGCTCGGCCACCACCGTGGTCGACGCCCTGCAGGAGGCCGGACTGGTCGAGCGCAGCCCCGACCCGGCCGACCGGCGGGCCCTACGGCTGCTGCTGACCGAGGCCGGCCGCGCGGCGGTGGAGCGGATCGTGCAGGTCCGGGACGAGGTGGCGCAGGAGTACTTCGGTGAGGTCAACCCCGAGGACGAGGAGGTGCTGCTGCGAGTGCTGCGCTCCGCCGAGGCCCGCTTCCTCGCAGCTGGGCCGCCACGGCGCTCGGCAGACCCGGGCGCAGCGCGGTGATCCCGATCCCGGCGATCACCAGCAGCGCGGCCGCACCGGCCTGCGGGGTGATCCGCTCGCCGAGCAGCAGCCAGGCCGAGGACATCCCGAACACCGGCACCAGCAGCGAGTAGGGCGCGACGGCGGTGGCGTCGTAGCTGCGCAGCAGGTAGCTCCAGGCGACGAAGCCGAACAGGGTGGAGACCAGCCCGACGTAGCCGATCGCGCCGAGCCCGCCGAGGGTGATCCCGCGCAGCGCGCGCAGATCCGCGTCCGGGCCCTCGACCAGCAGGGACAGGCCCAGCAGCGGCAGCGGCGGGACGGCGCTGACCCAGACCATCCAGCGCAGCGCGTCCGGTGGCGCGGCCTTGCGGGTCAGCACGTTGGACAGGCCCCAGGCGACGGCGGCCAGCACCACCAGGACGAAGGCGCCGAGCGGGCCGCCGAGGCCCTGGTCGAACGCGCTCAGCGCGATGCCCACGAAGGCGATCGCCAGGCCGAGCAGCCGCTGCCCGCCCGGGCGCTCGCGCAGCAGGGCGGCCGCGAACAGGGCGGTGAAGCCGGCCTGGCCCTGGAGCACCAGGGAGGAGAGGCCAGCCGGCATCCCGGCGTGCATGCCCAGGAAGAGCAGCCCGAACTTGACCACCCCGAGGACCAGGCCGACCGCCAGCACCCAGCGCCAGGCCACCTTGGGCGGGCCGACGAAGAAGACCGCGGGCACGGCGACCACGGCGAACCGCAGGGCGCAGAAGAGCAGCGGCGGGAAGCTGTCCAGGCCGACGCGGATGAGGACGAAGTTGAGGCCCCACACGGCGGCCACCAGGACGGCCAGGGCGATGTGACGGGGAGGCATGCCGTTCCGGGCGGCGGGTGCTGCGGTCATGGGTCGAGCATGGCGGCAGTGGAACGTGTAGCACCAGCGATGAATTCTGAAGGAAACACTTTAGGATCGCTGCATGATGGATCTGGGGCGTCTGCGGGCGCTGCACGCGGTGGCGGTGCACGGTTCGGTCGGCGGGGCGGCCGTCGCGCTCGGGTTCACGCCCTCGGCGGTCTCGCAGCAGATCGCCAAGCTGGAGCGGGAGACCCGGACGGTGCTGCTGGAGAAGCAGGGCCGGGGCGTGGTGCTGACCGACGCGGCGCGCGAGCTGGCCGCCACCGCGCAGGCGGTGCTCGGGCTGGTGGAACAGGCCCAGGTGCGGCTGGAGGAGCAGCGCGGCCGGGCGGTCGGGCGGCTGCTGGTCGCCGCCTTCGCGACCGGCGCGCGCGGGCTCATGCCCGGGGTGCTGGCCGAGCTGCGGCGGCGCTGCCCGGAGCTGGACGTACGGCTGCTGGAGAGCGACCCGTACCCGGCGGCGGAGCTGGTGGCCCGGGGCGAGGTGGACCTGGCGCTGGTGCAGGACTGGCCGAGCGTGCCGCTGCCCGTGCAGGAGGGGCTGGCCCGGCTGGACCTCGGGACGGACCCGGTGGACCTGCTACTGCCGGACGGGGACGAGCTGGCGGCGCTGGACGCGGTGCCGGTGGAGCGGCTGTGCGGGCAGCGCTGGATCAGCGTGCCACCGGGCAACATCTGCCACGACTGGCTGGTCCGCACCCTGCGCGAGGCCGGTGAGGAGCCGGACGTGCATTACCAGGTCGGCGACTTCGAGACCCAGATCGCGCTGGTCGCGGCCGGTCTGGGGATGGCCGTGGTGCCCCGGCTCGGCCGTGGCCCGCTGCCGCCCGGGGTGGCGGCCCGCCCGGTGGCCTCGCAGCCGCACCGACGGGTGTTCGCGCTCTGGCGGGCCCAGGCCTCCCGGCGGCCGGCGATCACCGAGGCGCTGGCGGCGATGCGGGAGTGCTGGAGCCACCTTCCGGCTTAGCTGGCGAAGCCGATGACCAGCCACATGAAGCCGACCCCGGCGACGGTGCACAGCAGGGTACTGCGCGAGGGGTGCGGGCTGTGTGCCTCCGGGAGGATGTCGGAGGTGGCCAGGTAGAGCAGGAAGCCGGAGAAGAAGCCCAGGTAGAGGCCGAGCAGGTGCTCCGGAATGGTGAAGGCCAGGGTGATCGCGGCGCCGGAGACCGGGGCCAGCGCGTCGGCCGCGAGCAGGGTCAGCGCCCGGCGCCGGTTGTTCCCGTACAACCGGGTGATCGTGTACGTGTTGAAGCCGTCGGCGAAGTCGTGCGCGACCACCGCGATGGCCACCACCGTGCCGACCGTGGTCCCGGCCTGGAAGGCGGCGCCGATCGCGAAGCCGTCCATCACGCTGTGCCCGACCAGGGCCAGCGCGGCGGTCAGCCCGATGCCCTGGGCCCCGGCGTGGTGGGCGTGGGCGTGGTGGTGGCCGTGGGTGTGCTCGGCGTACTCGCCCTCGTGGCCGCGGTGGATGGCGACCGCGCGCTCGACCACGTGGATGGTGAGGAAGCCGCCCGCGAACATCAGCAGTGCCTGCGGCACACCGTGCACCTCGCCCGGCGCCTGGTGGATGGCCTCGGGCAGCAGGTCGAAGGCGACCACGCCGAGCATCAGGCCGGCCGCGAAACCGAGTACCAAGTGACGACGGTCGCCGGTGCGCTGCGCGGCGAAGCCGCCGATCAGCGTCATCAGGAACGCCCCGGCGGCGACCAGGACGGCGGTCATCGGGCCGCCTCCCGCGCTGGGTCCGCCGAATGGCCGGTGCCGCCGTGTGAACTGCCGAGCGCTCTGCCCATTCCTCTCCCCCTGGGGTCCGCCCGTGGCCGGGCCGACCGCCGACCGTACCGGACGGCCGTTCGAGGATGGTCGCCCGGGGGGCCGGTGCCAGCGGGGTCCGGTCCTCAGCCTCGGTCCGGGGCCGACCGGACGCCCGCCGGGTGGGCCGTCGGAGGGAGCTCCGCGGCCGGGTCCGTCAGGCCTGTCCGGTCCGTTGGATCCGTCAGGTCCGTCCGGCCGCTCAGAGGCCGGCGGCGAGCGGCAGACCGAGATGGGTGCGGGCGAGTTCGCGGACGCCGTCGCCGTCGATCAGGTGGATGTGCCGGTGACTCTCCTCAGCGGTGAGGTCCACGGCCTCGTCGGTGAAGCCGCCGGTGGTCAGCCGCAGGCCGCGCTCGGCGGACTCCTCGGTGACGGCCTCGGCCAGGGTCGCGATCTGCTCGGCGGTCACCGGCGTTGCACCCCGGGAGGCCCAGACCACCCAGCGGCCGGGCAGCGCGCTGCCGGGGGCTCCCTCGCCGGTGGCGACCAGCCCGGCCGGGCCGCGCAGCCGGACGCTCCACTCGGCCAGCCCGCCCCGGGTGAGCAGGTCGCGCACCAGCTGGGCGAACTCGTTCGCGGACAGGTCGGGCGCGGCCGGGACGGTGGCGCCGGCCTGGGCGGCCGGCTGGACGACCGCCCGGGCGTACGGATCCGGGGTGACGGCGGCGCCGAGCTGGCGCAGCCGGACCAAGGCCTCGTCCCGCTCCGCGTCGGCGTAGACGCCCTCGTCGTCGCGCTCCTCGTAGGGGGTCTCCGGCGGCAGCAGCCGGGTGCGGGCCAGCGCGTCGCGGTCGGCGTCCACACTGAGCAGGCAGAGCGGCTCGGCCGCACCGGGCTCGCGCAGCCAGCCGTTGAGGACGACGCCGGCGAGTATCTCGTCGGTGTCGACGGCGTCGGCGGCCTGCAGGGCGCGCAGGGCGAGCCGGGCGACCAGCCGCAGGTAGTCGGTGGCCCGGTCCACGGGCGGGCGCGGCACCGGGACGATGTCTCCGTCGGGGGCGAGCCGGTAGCCGCTGAGCGAGGGCACCAGATCGAGCGGGGGCAGGTCGAGGTCCAGCACGGCGGTGCGGGTGAGCGGGCGGAAGACCGCCCGGCAGGGGGCGGGGAGGTCCTGGGTGGCGGTCTCGGCGGCGGCCAGGGCCCGCTCCAGCAGCGACTCCACGGCGGCCGGCTCGGCCAACCGGTAGGCGCGCCGGCACTCCTCCAGGCTCTCGTTGTACTCGCGCACGGCGCGGGCGCGGGCCTCCTCGGCCGCCTCGTGGGCGCGCCGGGACTCGTCGGCGGCCGGGCTGCCGGCCTCGGCCCGTCGGGTGCGCCACTCGCGCAGGGTGCGCTGGTGCGTCAGCCGGGCCTGGGCCAGTTCGCGCTGGTAGCCGGAGTCGAGCAGGCGGCGGGACGGACCGCTCTCCGGGTCGGCAGCGGGCGGCTCGGCGGGGGCGAAGTCCTCCCAGCGGGGCTCGGGCTCGTCGACGACGGTTGGACCGTCGGCCGGGTAGGGGCGGGGTTCGTAGTGGCGCAGCTGGCTCTCGAAGTCCATGGCCGAGACGGGCAGCGCGGCCCGCCGCAGCAGGTCGGTCAGCCGGTCGTGCTCGGCCTGGACGGTGAGCGTGCGGTGGTGGGTCAGGGCGGCGGCCCGGCCGTGCGCGGCGACGCCATCCCCGGGGGTGGAGGGGTCAGGGTCGGCGGAGCCGGAGGCGGACGGGCCATCGACCGGATCGCCGCCCGGATCGTCGGCCGGAGTGCCGGTAGGCCGACCGGGGACGGACGGACCCTCAGCTGCCGCCTCCCCACCCGGACGGCCGGGGCCGGGCGGGGAGGCGGCGTCGTCCGGCTCCGGGCCCTGGTCGGCGCCGAGGTCGCGGAAGACCGAAGCAAGGAAGCCCGGTTGGGGGAACTGGACGGTGGCGGCGCCGTCGGACTGGCCGTCTGCTGAGTACTGCATCGGTCGTCGTTCCCCCATGCTCGTCCGGCACCTGCCCGGGGCGCACTGCCGGCCCTCGGCCGCCCCCTGCCGGACATTGTCCACCGAACGGACGCAGCGGTCAGCCAAGCCGGTCAGTTGGTCCGGGTGTTGGTCAGGTGCAGGCCGATGTAGCCGACGTAGATCCGGCCACTGCCGGAGCAGTCGTCCAGGTAGTGCAGCCGGGGCGCGGTGCGGCCGCCGCCGATCCGCAGGTGCGCGCCCATGAACGCGCGCCGGGAGGCGTCCACGCATTCCGGGACCGGCAGCATCCGTTCGCGTTTCCACTTGGTGTGGCTGAACACCGTCCGGGACTCCCCGCGCACCGCCTTGCGGGGCGGGAAGCGGTGGCAGCCGTCCGGGGTGTGCTCGCACCACTGCTTGAAGTCCCCGCCGGCCGCGCCGCGCACGGCCGCCTCGGCGTACTCCTGCAGGGCCGTCAGACCGTCCCAGGCGAGCCGGGCCCAGCCGGCGCCGGCGCACTGGAGGCCGTCCAGGGCGAGCGCGGACTTCTGGTCGCCGGTGAAGGTGAGCAGCGGGAACTCGCCGAGCCTGGCCATGAGTTCGGTGAAGGTCTCGGGCTTGCCGATCCGCCCGGTGGGCTGGGCGGGGCGCCGGCCGACGGCCGGGCCGGTGCCCGCGGTGGTGCAGTGGCGGCCGGTCAGGCCGCGGGCGCCGGTGCGGAGGCGGCCCTCGTGGCTGTCCCGGGGCTGGCCGCGGTCGCGGCGCTCCAGGCGCAGGGTGTGCCGGACCCGCTCCAGTTCGTCGGCCCTGGCCTGCTGCTCGGCGCGGTCCTGCTGCTCCTCGCGGGCGAGCGCGGACAGTTCGGCGACTGTGTCGGCGGTGACATCGGCGGTCGCGGCCATGGACTGGTCGGCGGCCGGGCAGAACTGCGGCAACGGGACCCGCAGCACCGGGACGGCCGCGAGCGGCGGCGGCAACGGCTGGTCGGCAGCGAGGCGGCGCGGCTCGCGGGCGAGCAGGCCGGCGGCGCGGCGGAGGTCCTGTTCTATTCGGCCCCGGGCGAGTACCGGATGTCGGACGCCGTCCTGCCGGGAGGCCGGGTCGACCTCGGGCAGGTAGGTGCGCACCGCCCCGCCGTACACGGTGTGGTACTCCAGCGCGACGTTGAAGCCGGTGCGGGCTCCGGGGTCCAGTACGTAGGCGGTGGCGAGGCCGGGAAGCTGCTGGCAGAGCGGACGGACCACGTCCTCGACCCAGCGGTCGAGCGGGAGGTTCACCGGCACGGTGGCGACCACGGTGGGCAGTCGGCGCTCCGGGTCGCACAGCTCGTCGATCAGGCCGTCGACCTCGTCGGCCGTGATCACCCGGGGTGCGGGGTGGACGGCGGCCGGGCCGTCGGTGGCGTCGAGCAGCGGGAGCAGGGTGCGGGCGAGTTCGGGCACCGGCACCCGGCAGGGGGTGCGGACACCGCTGCCGGTGCTGTGGGTTTCGGCCTCCAGCCGGAACCAGGTGCGGCCCTCTGCACCGGTGGCGACGGTGAGGGTGAGCTGCCGGGTGCCGTGCGGGGCCGGGGTGCGCAGGCGGCGGCGGTCGTAGCGGCCAGCGCTCGACGGGCCGCGCAGCGGGCCGTGGTCCCGGTCCAGCAGGACGCGGTCGCCCAGGCGGAGGCGTTCGGCGGCGAGGGATGTCCCGACGGGGGGCCTTCCGTCGGAGTCCGGCCCGCCGAGGGCGCGGAGGGCCGACGGGGGTTCCTCGCAGCCCTCCTGCTTCAACCAGGAGGCGAGCTGCTCGTCGGCCAGGGCGACGGCCTCGGCGTGCGGGAGAGCGGTGGTGACGGTCATCCGGTAGGGCGTCGCCGGGCCGCGGGGGCCGGGTAGGTCGGCACCGGCGGGCGACAGCGAGCGGTCTGAGGTCATGCGCATACCTCCGTGGTGCGGGGTGGGGTCTGGTGTCCTCCATCGATGGTTTTCGTCCGGTTCGGCCGGATCCTAGCCCAGGAAACGCCACGGCCCGGAGCGGAAGTTCCAACTCCGGGACACGACACTACGTTCGAGTGAATCTGCTCAAGCCGCCTTCCGCGTGGCGCGACTGCTCGGCTACGGGAGGCGACGGGGAAGGGGGTGTCCGGGGCGGCCTCAGGCCTCGGCGGTTCCGGCGCCGCTGCGGTTCCAGGCGGGCTCCGCGACCGGTACGGCCAGCGGGCGGCCCTCGGGGGCGGCGTAGCTCGCGATCAGTACCACGGGTTCGGTGCCGAGGTTGCGGCCTTCGTGGATGTGGACCGGTCCGCCCTCCTCGACCAGCGAGTCCCCGGCCCGGCTGACCTCGACCCGCCCGTCGTGCAGGGTGCGGGTCAGCGTCCCGGAAAGCACCACCACCTCGACACGGCCCGGGTGGTAGTGCCAGCCGGTGCTGGCGCCTGGGGGCAGGGTGATGGTCCGGACGAGGGGCATCGAGGGCGGCTTCCTGATCGACGGCCGGATCAGGCTAGGCAGGCCGTCCGGGCACCGAAACGGACCGGGCGCGATCTGGCCGAATATGTGTCCGGAAGGCAGTGCACCCGATGGGATCCGTGGGACCTGTGGGACCTGCGGGAGCCATGGGTCAGACCGGCACCTCGACATAGGTCCGGCCGGCCGGGACCGCCACCGAGGTACCGCCGGTCGCCTCGGCCAGCCAGGTGTGGAAACCGGCCACCTCCGGCTCCGGCACGCCCACCTCGATCCGCACGCCGGCGGCCTCGTAGGCGAGGTCGCTCACCGCGTACCCAGCGGCCCGCAGGTCGTTCTCCACCCGCCCGGCCCGCACGTGGTCCGTCGTCACCGCGAGCAGCGCCACCGGCCGCCGCTCCAGCAGGCCGATCTCGTCGACCGCCTCCGACACCGCGTTCCCGTACGCCCGCACCAGGCCGCCGGCGCCGAGCTTGATCCCGCCGAAGTACCTGGTCACCACGGCGACGGTGTCGGTCAGACCGCGCCGACGCAGCACCTCCAGCATCGGCACGCCGGCCGTGCCGCCGGGCTCGCCGTCGTCGTTGGAGCGCTCGCGGCGCTGCTCGTCGCCGACCACGAAGGCGGTGCAGTTGTGCCGGGCGTCCCAGTACTGCTTGCGGATGCCGGCGATGAAGGCCTGCGCCTCGTCCTCGTCGGCGACCCGGGCCAGGTGGCAGATGAAGCGCGACTTCTTGATCTCGATCTCGTGGCTGCCGGCCCGCCGGATGGTGAGGTACGGCCTGGTGGTCGGTTCCGGCGTGGCGGACATGGCGCGGTGGTTCTCCCGGGAACGGCGACGGCTGGCGGCGCGCACCCCGGGCGTCCGGGGCGGCACCGCAAGCCTAGTTGGCGCACGGCTGAAGGGTCAGTGGCCAGTGAGTCCGGTGGCCAGTGAGTCAGTGGCCGAAGGGTTGGTGGCCCGGGGGTCAGCGGCCGGCCAGGGCGTCCAGCTGCGCGCGGTCGAGGCCGGTCAGCGCGGTGACCTCGGACGGGTCGACGGCGCCGCAGTCCAGGCCGCGCAGCAGGTAGCCGCTGAGCGCCCGGGCGGTGGCCGGCTCGTCCATCACGTCCCCGCCCGCCTTGGTGACGTACGCGGCCAGCCGGGCGGCGGCGGCCGCCAGGCCCTCGCGGTAGAAGGAGTACACCGCGACGTAGCGCGTCGGCAGGTGCGCCGGGTGCATGTCCCAGCCCTGGTAGTAGGCGCGGGCCAGCGAGCGGCGGACCAGGTCGTGGTGGAGCTTCCAGGCGGCGTGCACCTGCTCGGTGGAGCCGGTGGGGATGATGTTGGTCGAGCCGTCGGAGAGCCGGACCCCGGTACCGGCCGCAGCCACCTGCATGACCGCCTTGGCGTGGTCGGCGGCCGGGTGGTCCATGCTCTGGTAGGCCGCGCTGACCCCGCAGGAGGCGCTGTAGTCGAAGGTGCCGTAGTGCAGGCCGGTGGCGCGGCCCTTGGCGGCCTCGATCATCAGTGCGACGGTGGCCCGGCCGTCCGGGCCGAGGACGGCCTGGGTGGTCTCGATCTGGATCTCGAAGCCGATCCGGTTGGCCGGCAGCCCGGCACGGCGCTCGAAGTCCTCCAGCAGCCGGACCAGGGCGGTGACCTGCTCGGCGTAGGTGACCTTGGGTAGCGTCAGCACCAGGCCGTCCGGCAGGCCGCCGTTCGCCAGCAGGGTGGCGAGGAAGAGTTCCAGGGTGCGGATGCCGCGGGCGCGGACGGGCGCCTCCATGCACTTGACCCGGATGCCGATGTACGGCGGCGCGCTGCCCTCGGCCACCGCGGCGGCGACCAGTTCGGCGGCGCGGACGGCGGCGGTGTCCTCCTCGGCGTCCGGGCGGGGGCCGTAGCCGTCCTCGAAGTCGATCCGCAGGTCCTCGATCGGCTCGCGCTGCAGCTTGGCGCGGACCCGGGCGTGCACGTCGGCGAGCAGTTCGTCGTCGGCGACTCCGAGGGCGAGGGCCAGCTCGGCGGGGGTGCCGGCGTGGATGTCGAAGGCCTCCAGAGCCTGACGGCCCCAGTCCCGTACGGTGTCGGCGCCGAAGGCGTCGGCCGGGACGTAGACGGTGTGCACCGGCTGCCGGGTGCCGATGTCGCCCGGGTAGCGGCGCGCCAGATCGGCGTCCACCGGGGCGAGCAGCGCCTCTACGGCGGCGCGGGCGGCGGCGGAGAAGGAGGCCCCGCCCGTCGGCCCGGTTCCGTCGACCTCGACCTGCGACATCCGCACTCCTCCGCACGAACCAGCGCTTCAACAATTTGTTGACGCGAAGGTAGCTCCGGCGGGGTCGGGCGTCAATGGCCAACCGAGCGGTGGACGGGCCGTGTCGGCGCGGGCTCAGTCCCTCCCGGCGGCGGCGTAACGGTCGCGCAGCAGCGGGTAGAGCTCGGCGACCTCCTTGGGGTGGACAGAGCCGTTCGGCCCCTTGCCGGTGATGCCGTACTCGGTGGTCAGCCAGGCGGCGAGGCGCTGCGGGTCGGGCTGGTGGCCGTGGTTGTCCATGTACGAGACCAGCGCGTCGTAGGCGATGTCCTGGTCGAGGGGCGCGGTCGCCGGGCGGTGTTCGGGCTGCTCGGCTTGGACAGGCTCCTCGGCCGCAGCGGGCTGCTCGGGCTGGGTCGACCGCTCGGCCTGGGCGTGCTGGGTGGCCGGGCGCTGGGCCTGCGGCCGGGGCGCCGGGGCGGGCACGGGCTCCTCGGCGACCGGGCGCGGCGGCTTGAACCACGGCGATGCCTGGCCGGGCACCCGCCCGCCCGGGGCGGGGTCGGCCGAATGGCCGGTGGTGCGGACCGGGCGCTCGGTCCAGACGTTCAGCTCCTCGCCGCGCGGCTGCGGGGCAGCCTCGGCCGCCTCCTCCGGCTCCTGGGCGGCACGCAGCCGGACGGCGTGCAGCTTGGCCAGCATCGGCGCGGCGACCTCGGGCGACATCGGCGCGGCGACATCGGGCGACATCGGCGCGGCAGGCGCGGGGGCCTCGGCGGAGGCCTGCGGCTGGGCCTGAGCCTGGGCCGGTTCGGGCTGAGGATGCTGAGCCTGCTGCGGGTGCTGGGGTCGCTGCCGCGAGCTCGCGGTGGCGGCGGGGGCCGGAGCCGGGGTGCCGACGGCGGGGACCACCGGGGCGATCGCCGCGGCGGTGCGGCTCTGCCGGAGCTGGAGTTCGAGCTCCTTGGCCTCCTTCTCCGCCTGGACCTCCTCGGCCTCGCGCTCGCGGGCCTCCTCGTCCAACCGATCGAGCAGCGACGGGTCCAGCGGAACGCCGAACTTGGCGAGCTTGAGCGGCAGCAGCGCCTGGATCGGCGCCGAGCGGCGCCAGCCGCGGCCGTACCGGAAGCGCAGCTGCGCGCGGTAGACCAGGCGGTTCTGCTCCAGCCTGATGACCTCCTCGTAGGAGCGGAGCTCCCAGAGCTTCATCCGCCGCCAGAGCCGGAAGGTCGGCACCGGGGAGAGCAGCCAGCGCATCACCCGGACCGACTCCATGTGGCGGTCCGCCGTGATCGCCGCGATCCGGCCGACCGCATGCCGGGAGGCCTCGACCACGACGACGAACAGCACCGGGATGACGGCGTGCATCCCCATGCCGAGCGGGTCGCCCCAGGAGGCGGCCGCGTTGAAGGCGATGGTGGCGACGGTCAGCAGCCACGCCGTCTGACGCAGCATCGGGAAGGGGATCCGCAGCCAGGTCAGCACCAGGTCGAGGGCGAGGAGCACCACGATGCCCGCGTCGACGCCGATCGGGAAGGCGTAGGCGAAGGCACCGAAACCTTTCTCCTGGGCCAGCTCGCGCACCGCGTTGTACGAGCCAGCGAAACCGATGCCCGAGATGATGCAGGCGCCGGCCGCGACCAGGCCGAGCAGGCCGCGATGGGCCTTGGTGAGCGTTGGGCGTGCCATTACGTCTATCAACCCCTGGATGTCGGCTGCTGCCGTACGCGCCTCGGCTGCCGGGTCCCGCCAGTCGGGCCGCCGGACGGCTGAGCAACCTCCGGGCTCGGCCCATCGGAGTTTACTCGTACGCATGTTTCAGCGTTTCCGCAGGCTGGAGTGTCACTGTGTGGAGCACCCCGCCCACCGGGGTCGGGCGGACCGTCAGTGACTCTGTCCCGCCGTACCGTTGAGGTAGGCAAGCACGGCCATCACCCGGCGGTTGGCGTCCTCGTCCGGGGCGAGCTCGAGCTTGCTGAAGATGTTGGCGATGTGCTTGGCCACGGCGCCGTCGCTCACCGAGAGCCGGGCGGCGATCGCCGAGTTGGAACAGCCCTCGGCCATCAGCTCCAGCACCTCGCGCTCGCGCGGGGACAGCCCGAGCAGCGGGCCGGGTCGGCGCGAGGTGGTCTGCATCAGCTTGGCGATCACGTCCGGGTCCATCGCCGTCCCGCCCGCCGCCACCCGGCGGACCGCGTCAATGAACTGCCCGGCATTGAACACCCGGTCCTTCAGCAGGTAGCCGATCCCGCCCGTGCCGTCGGCCAGCAACTCCCGCGCGTACAGCTGCTGGACGTGCTGGGACAGCACCAGCACCGGCAGGCCCCGAATCTCCTGGCGTGCCTTGAGCGCGGCCTGCAGTCCCTCGTCGGTGAGCGTCGGGGGCAGCCGGACGTCGACCACGGCGACGTCCGGGCGGTGGATCAGCAGCGCCTCCAGCAGTTCGGGGCCGGTCTCCACGGCAGCCGCGATGGTGAAGCCGTGCGCTTCCAGCAGACGGATCAGGCCTTCGCGAAGGAGGTAGAGGTCCTCGGCGAGGACAACTCGCACGGCAACTCCAAGGTGATGGTGGTCGGACCGCCGAACGTGCTGTCGATGGCGAGAACACCGTCGAAGGTACCCAATCGACGCTCGATCCCGCGCAGGCCCGTGCCCCGCGAAGGGTCCGCCACGCCCACGCCGTCGTCCGTCACCGTGACCCGCAGGAACCCGGCCCGGTACAGGATGTCCACCCACACCTGGTCCGCCCCCGAGTGCTTGGCCGCATTGGCCAGCAGCTCGCAGATGCTGAAGTACACGGCCGCCTCCACCGGGGCCGCCGGCCGGTCCGGCAGGCTGACGAACACCTCGGTCGGCAACGCGCTGTCCAGCGCCAACGCCCGGACGGCGTCGCCCAGTCCGCGCTCGGCGAGCACCGGCGGGTGAATACCGCGGACGAGGTCGCGCAGTTCCTGCAGCGCCCGGGCCGAGGACTGCCGCGCCTCGGAGAGGAGTTCCCGTGCGGCCACCTGGTCGGTGTCCATCAGGTGCTCGATGGTGCCCAACGTCATCCCGATCGCGACCAACCGAGCCTGGGCGCCGTCGTGCAGGTCGCGCTCGATCCGCCGCAACTCGGCCGCCTGGTCGCCCACCGCGTCCGCCCGGGTCTCGGTCAACTCGGCCACCCGCTTGGTCAGCTGGGCGTGCGTCGCCCGGCCGTCCTGGTCCAGCACGCGGCGGGCCGCCTCCGCGTACCCGCGCACCGCGTACGGTGCCACGAGTATCCCCGCGACGATCACGCCGATGCCGACCACGCTGCTCAGCAGGATCGACGTGATGCGCGGGCTCAGCGGGCCGTAGCCGCCCCCCGGAACCGGCCCCGCCAGGGTGTAGGCCGTACCCAGCACCAGCAGCAGGGCCACCGGGCCGGCCAGAGCGACGGCGAGGACGGGGTTCACCACCAGCCAGGCCAGCTCAGCGCGGGTGGTGCGGTCCCGCAGGCCCCAGTGGACCAGCTGCGCGTACTTCGCGACCACCCGTGAGCGGTGATACGAGTACCCCGTCCACCAGTGGCCGCGGTCGTCCAACTCGAGCTCCGGCCGCGGCTCGTAGGCCACCGGAAGGCGTATGCCGTACCAGCGCTCCAGGAACCCGCGCGTACGGTCCGCGGTCCTGCGGACGTAGACGGTGGCCACCACCGAGCCGGCCACCGCGCCGGCCGCGAGCGCGACCAGCGACACCGCGTAGTAGTACTCCAGGAACTGGGCCGTGAGCACCCCGGTGAGGATGGCCGCCGCGACCGGCAGCACGAACCCCGGGATCGCGGCCAGCACCACCTGAGCCAGCCGGGCCAGCCCCTGGCCACCGGCCTCGAAGGCCGCCCGGGTCTGCGCACGTACGGACGTGCCGCTCGTACGAGTCACTGTGGTCACGCAAGCTCCTGATGCCGGTACCGATCGTCCTTCATCAGTGTTCACGAACGACCCGCTCGGGACACTGGCCATGGCACCCCAAATCCGAGGTGGACCTAGGACTACCTGCCGGTGGTCTGAGCGACACCTGCCGATCGGGAGAGTCCGGAAATACGAAAAGCCCCTGATCCGAGGATCAGGGGCTTTTCTGAAGAATTGTTCGGCGGCGTCCTACTCTCCCACAGGGTCCCCCCTGCAGTACCATCGGCGCTGTGAGGCTTAGCTTCC